>JAHDCT010000035.1 GCA_020629735.1 bacterium
TTCCATCTCAAAAAAGAGCATTTTGATCAATGGGAGAATATTTTTCTTTTCAAAAATAAGAATCAATTACTCTCATTATGATATCATCCCGTATCGCACAGAATAAGAACAAATTATGACAAAGAATATAGAAGGCATAATATTTCTACTGCCCTTCAAGAGATTTGAGATGTTCGCCTTATTCAACCTTGAGAGAATTTGGAATTTCTTGATCTCGTTGGTTACGACCCAGAAGAATGAACTAAATATAAAGATTGATATACTATTGTTCAGGATGAAGAACAAACTGAATATGGATGAGGTCTTTGCTGAGCAAGCACTGCCCTGTATCAATGAATACTTACAAATACAGCTTTAGAGCTTAAAGAGTGGCGCCCTCACAGTAAACGATATACTGACCTATATACCGCTAAAATTAACTGAGAAAATATTAGTATTCCTTGATTGGACAGCACTATCTACGATTGATATATAGACCTTAAAGTTGAAAATACTGCAGACTATCCAATTGTTCTTGTTTCCAACTTCAGTTGAGAATCCTGAGCCCATGAAGAAGTGTTTAGCCTCGCTAGAAAAGAACACAAATGATCACTGAAACATCTCTATACTCGACCTAATAGCAGTATTATCAAAGTTGATTGAGTAGATACACAGGTCTTTTGATGATGTTACGTTCGAGAAGTTAATTGAGAAGAAAGAAAAAGCTGCTATACTGAAGTCCACTAATATACAACAAAATATTATCACCCGTGAAGAAACTTGTTTTACCTGAGGCAAGCGCTCATGGAAATTACTGCTCTAAAAAGATCACCTATAAAGTCAGCTCAACAAGAAAGTATTCAATCTGCCAAAATTACGCATTTTTGAGTTGAGTGAGATAGGATACTACGAATAGTGAATGAAAAATGAGAATGTCTAACTCAAAGAACTCACGCACAACTTTTCCATCTTTTATGAAGTACCTTCGATAATTCAGTTATCACCTATTCCTTTGAGTGAGAACAGGTCTGAATTCTGAATGCAAATGAATTAAGAAACTCACATTTTCCTGTTTCTTTTTATCATTGATCTGCACAGCCAGAACTTCTTTTTTGACATCTTTTAAAAGATGATAGCCACGATAAAGCGCTTAGTGATATCTTTTGAGAAAAGGTAAGACTTGTGAATATGAGCACAGAGAATACTACTCGTTGCTCAGCACCGCACCCAACCAAATGACAAGACTGAACCTGACTTTCCTTCATCTCTAAAGAAACGAACGACTTCTTTGTAAGATGATTTTGATCTGTCAATTTTCGTGAAAATATAGAAATAAGTAAACCAAATCAATTTCAATTCTGGGAAGATGATCTCTTTAGTAAATTAATCGCGATAGAGGGACTAGAATATACTGTTTGAGATTTAATTAAACGCTGTGCTATGGTAAATGTTGACCCTAAAACATGAATCCCTAACTCAGAAATCCTTAGTTGGCTTAAAATGAATCGCAATATTCGTAACTCTAATAAAGGACCTCGACCACGTGCTGCCATGAAACTATTTCCATGACCCTCACAAAGATCATGGAAGAAATTTCGAAGTAATGAGTTACATGTTGGTGATAAGATTGAACTTGTTTCACCAACATAAAAAACACCCTCTCGGGCGTTTTTTAAGTTGTTTGATACTATTTTTTAGATTCTGTCGTATCTTTCCATCAAGAGTTCTGCGTTTATCTTATTAATCAGTTCCTGTACTACTCAAACAATAATAATTACTCAGGCTCATTGTACTACTACCGGGATTGATCATACGCTTTGAGCGGCTGATTGGATAAATGGTATGTAACTTAGTAGGTATGTGTATACTCAAATGAAAGCTAGTCCTAATCCTCACCAGAGTGAAAGATGCATAAGTACACTGTTTAGATATTTAGCTGTTTCTTCTCCTGGTCTAATTCCTGGGATAAATCATCCTCTCTTTTGTATCGTATCAGCCATTCTTTCTGGGTTGAAGGTAATCATCGCATAGAAGAATGTAAAGAGTACGATAAGGATGAAATACGCTACAATAACAATCCATCCTGGTTGCTGTGTGTAGATATTAAAGTTAATTTCTACCCACTCTGCAATAGATGCCATAGTAGGATTTTGTGTTCCCAAGTTTGTTACTAATTGTGATATCAAATATGGGAATGTTACGAATGCTACAGCAAAGATAATTGGGATCATTCCTACTGGATTAAGCGGTATTGGCAAGCTCGCTGTTTCCTGCATTGATCCTTGCCTCGCATATACTACTGGTATATCCTTAATAGTCTTAATAAGAAGCACTGAAAGCACTACTAAGATTAATACGATCAAGAACATAAAGAGTATTACGTTAAGAAGATCTCCTCAAGATGCTCCAAGGAATGTATATGTTTGAGATGTTACTCACGCCACAATAGAAGCAAAAATAAGTAATGAGATTCAATTTGAAATACCTTTTTCTGTTATCATTTCTCATAACCACATGAGTAAGATAGATCATACAGAAAGAGCAAATGCTGTTAAAATTATTGTTGTAATATCTGTAGCAATAACGTTTCCTCAAAGAAGGTAGTTAATGAAAAATACCATTCAGATTGATTGTAAGAATGCTAACGGGAATGTTAGCCATCTTGTATACTGTTGAATCTTTTGTGTCCCTTGTTGTCCTTGCTCTTGTAATTCTTCAAGCTTCGGCACAACTGCCGTTAACAATTGGAGAATAATAGATGCGTTAATGAAAGGAATAAGACCCACAGCAATAAGTGAAAACTGTTCTAATGTCCCTCATAAAAGCATCGCAAAGTATTCAAGTCCACCACCTGATTGAATGGTAGCGTTAGCCCATGAGTCTATGTTCACAAATGGTACTGGAACATACACCAAGAACCTATATACAGCAAGAATCAAAAGTGTATAAAACAACTTTTTTCTTACATTGCTGTTTCACAACATATCTTGTATGTATTGAAAAAATGCTTCCATGAGTAACTATTTTTCTTTATAAAATGAATCGATACTATTGTCTGTATATTTTTACGTTAAGACCCACTTTTTTTCTTCTTACGTAATATCTATATAGAAAATTATACAGTTTATTCAACTGAATCATTAGCTCAGAATGATCATCCAGTTGACTCTACCTGTGAAAGAGCTGAAGCTGAAATTGCATCCATTCATTCAAACTTAAGTGCTTTTTTAAGTTCTCCCCTTCCTAAAATTTTAACAAGAGAAGTAACCTTACGAATATACCCAAGTTGTGCTAACACTTCTTTTGTTACTGTTTCAGAAGCAGAAATTCTTTCATCAGCTTCAAGTTGACCTAGATTTACTGGTTCATGTTGCTTAAGGAGCTTGAAGTATCTCTTAAACCCTCTTAGCTTTGGAAGCCTTCTATATAAAGGAGTTTGTCCTCACTCAAACCAAGGAGCTGTACTCCCTCCTGATCTAGCTTTTTGACCTTTAATTCATTTACCTGAGTAGTTACCACTACCACTACTATTTCCTCTCCCTAGTTTTTTTCCTTTTGGTGTACGACCAGGTGATTTTTTTAATTCATGTAATTGCATATTAATAATATTACGGATCAAAAGAATTTTAATGTAGATTATTCTTCAGAAGCTTCTTCTTTCTTTTCCTTTTTAGCTGGTTTCTCAGCTTTATCAGATTGAGTAGCCTTCTTTTCAAATTTTCATGCTTTATACTTTCAAAGAGCTTGAATAGCAGCAATGGCATTATTTAGTTTATTATTTGTTCCCACAATTTTAGAAAGAATATTATTGTATCCAGCTAGTTCAAGCACCATACGTACAGACGATCATGCCTTAAGTCATGTACCTTCTGCGGCTGGCATGATCTTAACGATAGCTGACTTGTATTTATGAGTTGTTCCGTATGGAACTGTTAGTTCTTCAGTTACTGGCGCTTCAACAATATTTTTATATGCTTCATGAGTTGCTTTTCTTACTGCGATACTCACATCGTTTCATTTAGCCACTCATAGACCAATCTTCCCTTTACCATTTCCAATAATAATAATTGCCCTGAATGCGAGTTGTCTACCTCAAGTAGTTACTCTCGTCACTCTTCTTACTTCAAGAAGCACTTCTTGAAATTCTTTCTTCGGCTTTTGATTTCCTCCTCTTCCTCATCTTCCTCTCCCTTTTCCTCATCTAGAATTATTACCACCTCTAGCAGGTTTCTTTGAAGAAGTGTCTGAACCAGGAGTGGTAGCCTTAGTATCAGTTGCTTGATCTAAATTTTTCTTTTCTTCTGTAGACATTAATCTAACATTAAATGTAAAATATGCTATGCGTTATATACTTTACTTAGAATTGGAGACCTCCAGCTCTAGCTCATTCAGCTAATTTAGCAACTCTACCGTGAAAGAGGAAACCATTTCTATCGAATACAACTTGTTCTACGTTGTTATCAATAGCTGCCTTAGCAACTTTTTCACCAACTGCATATGCTTTCTCGATCCCCGTTCCTGTTGCACCTCATTTGCTTGTTGCAAATGCTACAACATTACCGTTAAGATCAACAACTTGAGCAGTAATATGAGAGTTTGATCTGCTTACGATCAATCTAGGTCTTGAAGAAGTTACCTTTAGAGTTGTATTTACTCTATGCTTTCTTCTCAAGTATCTTCACATCTTTGATTGTGACTTTTTTGCTAGTTTCTGACTCATTTTAAATAATGATTCTAAGAATAAAGAATATAGACTACGAAACAGATTATGCAGCAGTCTTTCACGCTTTCATTTGAATAAATTCTCATAGATACCTCACTCATTTCCCCTTATATGGTTCAGGTTTTCTATATGATCTTATTTTTGCAGCTTGCTCACCAACGAGTTGTTTATCAATTCCACTTACTACAACAACAGTATTTCACTTTGGATCTTGTTCTATTTCAGCTTTAATTCCTTCTGGTAGTTCATGATCGATCGGATGAGAATATCCTAGATTAAGTACCAACTTAGACCCTTGTACTTTTGCAGCATATCATACTCAAAGTACTTGTAGTTTCTTTTGATATCCCTTTGTTACTCATACAATCATATTATCAATAAGTGTTCTTGTTAATCCCCAAAGATTTTTATATTCATCACTTACAATAGATACTTTAATTTCAGTACCTTCCATAGCAACTTCTACACCATCAAGATACGTGTAAGAAAGTTCTCCAAGTGGACCTTTCACTAAAACCGTTTTATCTTCGATAGTTACTGTAACTCCATCAACGATGGTGACAGGTAATTTTCCAATTCTAGACATAAGACTTTAAGAAGAGTAAAGCAATAAATTTAATTTTCATCTCACTGTGTTAACACTATTTTATTAGTAAATTTCAGCAATAAGTTCTCCTCAGATCTTCTTCTTCTTTGCTTCATGACTTGCCATTAATCACTGACTTGTAGAAAGAATACCAATACCTCTTCCTCAAGCAACAGGTCTAATATCTTGCCATCAAATATACCATCTTCTAGAAGGCTTTGAGAACATTTTCACTACAGGTACGTCTTCAACTATATTTCACGTAACATGAAGCTTAATAGAAATTGTTCTTTTTGCATCTTCACCGACAACGTCGAATGAATCAACAAATCTAAATCTTTTTAGAAGCTCTAAGACTTGAATCTTAAACTTTGAGTATTGAACTCACTCAACAGTTTTTTTTCTAGCCATATAAGCATTCTTTAATCTTATTAATAGATCGTGTATCGGAGCGTTAACCATGTACTTGTGTATAAAAAACAAAAAACAATTGTATATAGAGTACTAAATTACCAAGAAGCTTTTCTTAATCACATAATAATACCTTCTCTAGCAAATCTTCTAAAAGCCTGTCTACTTACTCAGAAGTCTCTCATGTAAGCTCTTGTTTTACCAGTTGCTTGACATCTATTGTAGAACTTTGTAGGTTTCCAGTTCTTTGGTGGAGTATATTCTCTCCCTTCTTCTTTCGCTTTTTTCATTTCATTATAAATACGTTCTCTTTGTCTCATTAATTTCTTATGCTTTGCAATAAGTGCTTTTCTAGCCATGGTAGTTTCCAAATAAGTAAAATTAAGCTGTTTTCTTTTTGAAGATAATTCAAAGTGACTCAAACAATGCTTTTGCGTCATCATTATTGTCAGCAGTAGTACAAATGTTAATTTGTAGTCCCATTGATGTTTTTACATCTTCTAGACCTAGTTCAGGAAATGCTGCCTGAGATTTAAGTCATAGATTATAATTACCTCTTCCATCAAATTTTCTTTCAGATAGCCCTTCGAAATCTCTTAATCTTGGGAATACCATGATTACAAGTCTTTCAATGAAATCATAAGCTCTTTTTCCTCTCAATGTAACTCTTAGCATTGCAGGCATACCTTCTCTAAGCTTAAAGTTAGACACTGATTGCTTCGAAAGAATCATTTGAGATTTTTGTCCAGTAATCATTTTCAAATTCTCTTCAAGATCTGAGAAATCTTTCACTCACTTTCTTGTTGCAAGTGAACCAATTCACATAGATACAATAATTTTATCAATTACTGGAACTTGATGAATATTCTTTTTTCATAGAGTCTTTTGAAGAGTAGACTTATTTTTTACTGAAGTGTCATATAAAGACATGATATACAAACTTATAAATAAACAGATGCTAATTAATCACTACACAGCTTTTCAGCTTTTTTTGTAGAATCTTTCATTTCCTTTCTTTCCTTCTCTGATCCCAACTTTAGAACCAGTTCCTGAAGCTTCATCAAAGAGAGCTACGTTTGAAATATGAATTGGTAGTTCAAATTCCAAGTATCCTTGTCCCTTCTTAGCACGCTTAACAGTATTAATTCCCTTTAGAGTTACCCATTGCCCTCTTCTTGGGTCTTTTTTTTCAGAGATAGATACAACTGTTGATGTAGATCCTTTCCACTTACCAGCAGTTACAATCACCTTATCTCATGTCATTATTTTTTTCATACGTATATAATCAAAGAAATAAACTATATAAACTACACTACTTCTTCAGCCATTGTAGCTAACTTTCTGAATCATTTTTCTCTCAACTCTCATGCAACTGGTCCAAAAATTCTCTTCCCAATTGGATCGTGAGTTTTACTGATAAGAGCGATAGCGTTATCTGAAAAACGAAGGTAAGTTCCATCATTTCTTCTAATCTCTTTTCTTACTCTTACTACAACTCATCGTTGAACAGATCCTTTTTCGATTGTTCAACTTGCAGAAGCAGTTTTAATTGCCACAACTACTCTATCTCATACTGTAGCTGTCTTTGACTTAGTACCTTTAAGTACTCTAATCACCTTTGCAGTTTTAGCTCAGCTATTATCAGCCACTATAACTCTAGACTCTTGTTGAATCATAATCTAATAATTAATCAATAAAGTCGCACTAAATTTCTTGTATATAGGTTAGCATTTATCTTTTATAAACGCATTTGTATGTGCTAAAAACTTGATACACATTTTCACCTAACCAAGTTTTCAGTTCTCTTTTAAGCTGGTGCTTTTTGAATAACATCAACCAAGATCCATCTTTTTAACTTACTTCTCGGTCTATCAGCTCTAATTTTCACAACATCACCTTCTTGAGCTGTCTCAGCCTCATCGTGTACGTAGTACTTTTTATGTCTTACATATCTTTTACGATATAGACGATCAATTTTTACTTGCGGAACTTTGATAACAATTGTCTTAGACATTTTAGTGCTAACAACTTTACCGGTGATTTCCTTAATATTTTTACCATCAATAACTGTCATTACGAATCGAGTAGTAAGTTAAATAAATGTTTTTACTTCTATGAAGCCTTTGGTTGCTTCGCTAATTGAGATACCGCTGTATTAATTCTAGCAATATTCTTTCTTCCTAAGTTAATTAAGTGAGTTTGTGAGAGTGCTCTCATGCTATTCTTGATACCATTATCAAATACTTCTTTTCTAATCTTATTTCTTAGCGCAATGAGGTCTTTTAGTGACTTCTTAATAAGATCTTTGTGAAATAATTTTTTCATTGACTCGAATAAATTGTAAAATTTACTATTTAATTTCACCTCTTCCTACCATAGTTGTTTTTAAAGGAAGCTTATATGTAGCTTGTTTGAACACTTCTTTTGCCGTTTCTCTATCAATTCATGAAACTTCAAAGATCATTCTCCCAGGTAATACTCTTACTCTATATGTATCTACATCTCATTTACCCTTACCCATCGGCATTTCTAATCACTTCTTTGTGTATGGAAGATCAGTGAACACTCTAAACCAAATCTTACCTACCTTTCTTGTTTTTCTTACAATCACCTTTCTGGCTGCCTCTAATTGTCTATTTGTTAGGTATCAGCTTGTTACAGCTTTAAGACCTCGATCACCAAAAGCAACTCTGTTACCTCTGTGTGACTTACCTTTTAGTCTTCATCTAAACTGCTTTCTAAATTTCCATCTATTTGGGGATAGTAACACCATTTTCTAGAATTAGTATAGTAATAAATTAATTTCGAACACGGAAGATGTATTCTACTTCTTAGATCTTATCCATTGCATTTTGTTTCTTGTTCACCAACATATTTTCTGAAAGACAGATCCATACTTTCACACCAAGAACTCAGTACTTTGTAATTGCTGTTGTATAGTGATAATCAATATCAGCTCTCAACGTTTGTAGAGGTATTCTACCATCAGTGAATTTTTCATTTCTAGACATATCTGCCCCTCCAAGTCTTCAAGCGATTTGTACTTTTACTCATACAGCTCACTTCTCCATTACTTTTTGAAGAACGCTCTTAGCTACTCTTCTATATGACATTCTATTTTCAAGTTGCATACAAGCAAACTCAGCCATAATCTTAGCAGACAACTCAGGCGCTTTCACTTCTTTTACAGTTATCTTAAAGAACCTATTTGTTATTTTATGTAGTTTCTTTTCGAAATCTGCTAGCTTAGCACCTTCTCTCCCAAGAATAGCTGCGGGCTTGGCTGTAAAGATCATTACTTCTCATTCCTTTTCTGTCTTTCTAATAACCACCTTAGCGATAGCTGCTCTATAGTAGAACTTTTCAATTAGCTTTCTGATTTCTAAGTCTTCAACAAAGAAATTTGAAGATTGATTTTTAGAGTGACTATACCATTCACATGGCCATTTTTTCATAAGTCATACTCTAAATCATCTTGGATCTATTTTCTGTCACATTCGAGAATAGTAATATATTATAAAAACTCTTAATTATTTCGCACCTAGAATTACTTGCACGTATGATCTATGATGTTCATATTTATGCATTCTTCATCTACCTACTGCTCTTACTCTTTTTAACTTAGGCCCTCTTCCAACATGGATAGTCTCAATATAGAGATTATCTTTGTTTAGATTTAGATTATTTTCTGCATTTGCTGTTGCTGAATTAATAAGCTTTAAGAGTGTTCTTCACGCCTTCTTTGGAAGAAAGGTTAGAAAACGAG
>JAHDCT010000036.1 GCA_020629735.1 bacterium
CCTTCGAAGATATAGTATTTCATTTCAACAAGATCTACGATTCCTTCGAATTCGTTAGCCGCACCATGTGGGAATTGGATAGCAACTCACTTATCAGTAAGTTTTGTAGCAATTGATTCAACTGACATATTAAAGTCAGCACCAATCTTATCCATCTTGTTTACGAACGCGATTCTTGGTACATTATATCTATCTGCTTGTCTCCAAACTGTTTCAGATTGTGGTTCTACTCATTGCGATCCATCAAATACAGCAACTCATCCATCCAATACACGTAGAGATCTTTCAACTTCTACCGTAAAGTCCACATGTCATGGAGTATCAATAATATTAATATGATTGTCTCCCCAGTAACAAGTTGTCGCAGCTGAAGTAATCGTAATTCATCTTTCTTGTTCTTGTTCCATCCAGTCCATTTCAGCTGCACCGTCATGAACTTCTCAGATCTTATGCTTCTTACCTGTGTAGAACAAAATTCTTTCACTCGTAGTAGTTTTACCAGCATCAATATGGGCAATAATCCCAATATTACGCACTTTATCCAAAGGAGTATTCGACATAATGTATAAAAAAAATTTAAAATCATAAAAAAGAAAAAGGAGCATGACTCCGTTGCCTTTGGTATAGACAAGTTGATGTGTAATGCAAGCGACTCTCTTGATTCTCCACTTTTTTTACAAAAAAAAATTGTCGATCATTTTCAGACCGACAATTCAAATTTCTTGCAAAAGATCTTTCTTAATACTTTTTACTCATTTACTTTTTCACTTTTCTACTCTATTACTCCAAAATAATCTGTTTGCTTGTTTCTATCGATAAGGCGGTGTGCCATTTTCATTTCTTCGGGTGAATTGAGGTGGATAATGGTGAAGGTTCATGAGGTTATTTTTTTATCGTAGTCCTGATCTAAGCTCAAGATGTGGATAAGTCCTCGATATACTCGCTTTCCATCAATGTTCTGTACGAGAAAGTTACGGACTGGGACTTGCTGATAGACTCTTATTTTCTGTTTTTCACGAAACGAAAAAACTTTTCAGAAAACATCTGAGGTTGTGTAAGGAGTTGCTAGATGTGTTTCGAGATTTAGTTCAGCTGGGAATCCTTGCTCTGAGGTTATTTGGAGAGTATCGTTGAGGGTTATGACGCTTCACATAGATAGTTCGAGAGTGAAAGAGTAAATAAGTGAATGAGTAAGAGGGTGAGTGAGGAAAAAAGTGAATATTTAAAAGAGTTAATACGGTCTTTTTCACTTATTCACTTTTTCTTTTCTTTACTCTATTTCTTTTCCTTTAACGAAGTTGAGATGGTAATTCATCTGTTCTTGAGGGGGTGTTTGATGTTTTGTAGAAGTGCGTCTGGGTCATCGTATGCAACGGTTCATGAACGTGGTTTCATAGCCTCTGAGCAATGACACGCGTCTGTTTCGGCTTCGCCTACTTCGATTTCATTGAGTTTATCGATCATGGTCATGATATTTTCCATATCTCAAAGCAGTGCTTCTTCTTGAGCTTCTGATAGCTTTAGCCTAGTTAGTTTTGCAAGGTGCTTTACTTGATCTTTTGTAATATGTGACATGGTAATGAGTAAGATGTAGTAAACGGATTTTATATGTAGCGCCTCTTTTGGGTGAGGAAGTAATTTCGTTTCATTGATGCTACATGTGTTATCTAGAGACTACATATTCTTTTTTCTAAAAAAAGGCAAGATCAAACTATTTTGACTCCAAGGCTTTTTGACAAAATCTTTCTCACTGTGTAGAATACAATGAAGACCTTTTTTATGACGAGATTTGCGATGTTGCATCTTATTAGTGATCAGATTTATGATACAAATTATCGCCCTTTGGTGAAGCAATGATGATATCCTTATGTAGATTGGGAGACAGTTTCTGCACCCAAGAAATTAAGTTTTATGGATAAATTTGTCTGATTTTTTGTTAAGTCAGCTGATAACAAATGAGTAAGTAAACAGAGCTCAACAAGAAACTTGTTGAAAGATAAATCACTAGAAGACCAATTAAAATATCTTGTTCAGATGAAGGATGAAGATTATAATGATTCACTTCTTACTTCTGAGTTAAGAAGATATATACTAGATTTTGAAAAGGACTACGTTACTACCCTAGCAGATTATAAAAGCCATATAGCTCCTTCTTATTGGGAGGTTTCAGGGGGACATTTTAATGTCTCATGAGTATTGTGAAAAACCTATTATACTTCTAGTTACCCATCGTATATCGATTTTCTTTGGACGAGGGATATGCTCTGATTTTATGCTAAATGGGATATGACCTGGTATATCTATCCGGCTGATGACAGTACTATGAAATCAGTTCTTAAGAGAAGAGCTACTATGCTTAAAGCTGAAATGTCTACAGCAGCTCAAAAAGGTATCACTATGGATACGGATGTATCAATTGAATATAGAGATGTTGAGAGCATCAGACAAAAACTTGCTACGAGAGAAGAGAGATATTTTCAAACAGGAATGTATACGACCATTTACGAGCATGATGAAGAGAAGCTTCGTGAAGAAGGAAAGAAATTTGAACAAAAAATATCATGATATGGTATTCGTGTAAAATCAGCTGCTCAGAGAATGGATGAATCGCTTGTTGCGACATTGCCACTGTGTCTAGATGAATTGGACATACCAAGAAGTACGGTTACTACTTCTCTTGCAGGAAGTTTTCCATTCATCTCGAATGATCTTATCGAAGATAGTGGAATTCTCTATTGAGTTAACCTTCATTCTGGATCTTTGGTTATTTTCGATAGATTTTCTAAAAGACTACCAAATGCTAATAGTCTTATTTTAGCTACTTCTGGTGCCGGTAAGTCGTTTGCAGTGAAATTGGAAATTCTGAGGTACTTGCTTCTAGATATTGATGTGATCGTTATAGATCCTGAGAATGAATACAAGCCACTTGCTGATAAGGTAGGAGGGACCTATATTAACATCTCTGTGAACTCTAGTCAGTACTTAAATCCATTCGATCTCCCTCCAAAAATTCAAGATGTTGATTATAAGCCTGGTGACTTGCTGAGAGGCCAGATTATGAACTTAATCAGCCTTATTTCTGTTCTTATTTGATGAGTAAGTGCGGAAGAAGAAGCACTTCTTGATAAAGCTTTGCAAGCCACCTATGCTCTGAACGAAATTAGTATGACCGATGATACTGTTGAAGGCAAAAGTATTCCGAAGATGGAGGATCTCCTCCATGTGCTTGAGGGTATGGAATGAGGTGAAACCATGTGACTTAAGATCAGTAAATATGTAACTGGGACCTTCGGGAAGCTGTTTAATAACGAAACAAATGTTGACTTAGACAACAAGCTTACGGTGTTCTCAATTAGGGATCTTGAAGATGCCTTAAAGACACCAGCTATGTTTAATATTCTTAACTATATCTGGACGAAAATTAGATCAAAGAAAAGAAAAAGACTTCTCGTTGTGGATGAAGCATGGATTATGATGCAACAAGATGTCTCTGCTAAATTCTTGTATCAGTTGATTAAAAGAGCAAGAAAATATGGTTTATGAGTGACGACTATTACTCAAGATGTTGAGGATTTCATTAAAAGTCCTTATGGAAAACCAATTGTTTCCAATGCATCACTTCAACTCTTGCTCAAACAGTCTACTTCATCTATTAGTTCTCTTGAGAAGACCTTTGGGCTTTCGGAAGCTGAAAAACAACAACTTGTTGCTTCAAATATATGAGAAGGATTGCTATTTGCAGGGAGCCAGCATGTTGCGGTGAAGATTCTTGCTTCACCAGGAGAAAAAGAATTTATTACGACGGATGTTTAATCAATAACTGTATTTCATGAAACGTTTCTTTAGTACAATACTCCTCTGATTTTGTTGACTCATCTTTTGATGAATGAGTTTTTCTCTCGCTCAGACAGCGTATGATGACCTTATTGTAGAAACGGTGAGTTGATGAGAAGACGAATTTTGATGAGGAAATACCTTAATTGATTTTCTTGATACGACGATTGTTGATGTTGAATCATTAGATATTAACTGAGGTGAATGAATTAGAGATTTATTAATTACTTTTGCCGTTAAAGTTATTTTACCAATTACGGTTTTTGCTTGAATAGTTCTTGCGCTGTTTGGGTTTTATAAGCTCATGATTGCTGGGAAAAATACTGAAGACATTAAAGAAGCGTTTAAATATATTATTTGGTGAACTATTGGTATCGTTATAATGATATCAGCATGATGGATTGTGAATGCTATTATCTGACCTACCTGAGAATGACTTGTTTGATGAGGAAATGGATGAACGGTTCTTCAGTTCTGAAACTGGGATGATTTGAACGGTACACAGCTTGCTGCAGATGTGTACAACAAAATTATCTTTCCTTTTCTGAATCTTTTCTTGAACTTCGCTATGGCGATTCTTTTCTTGATTGTACTTATTAATGCGCTTAAGTTTATCTTTAAGCCAGAAAAAACCTGAAATGAATTTTCTATGATTTTATATGCATTACTTTGAATTATACTTATCTACGCTTCTAAATGGATAGTGACTATTGTCTATGGTGACTATCAAAATGTAATTGTTGACCTCTCTTCTGATAATCCAGATCCAGGTGAACTTGGTCAGATTTGATTAATTTGAGGTGATATATGAGCTGGCGGTACATGAGAAGCTCTAGAAATTATCTGGTGAATTGTAAACTGGGTACTTGGAATGGCTACATTTATTGTGATGATTATTATCATTTATCTCGCCTACTTACTTCTTATGAATCCATGAGATGAAGAGCGTTTCACAAGAATTAAAAAGTATTTCATTTATCTTGTTGTGGGAATTTTCGTTATTGGGTCTGCATACATTCTTTCGAGAGTGATGATTACGACGGGGCAGTAAAAAAGTGAATGAGTGAAAAAGGATTAAAGTTCTAGAGTTCGAAGGTTCGAGAGTAGAAAAGGGGAAAATAGAATGAGGAGAAAGTGGATGTTTATATGGGAGTTATTTGTAGAATTGGTTTGGCTTTTTATGTGTGGGAAAAATGCTATACTGGGGTTAGTGTGGCGTTTTTTTTTGTGTGGTTTATTTTTTGTTTTCTGCATGTCGAATATTGTTTTTGTAGGGGTTGGTTGAGCATGAATGTCAGCAATAGCGAGGCTTTTTTTGTCGTTGTGATTTTCTAACTTGGTTGGGATTGATAGTTCTGAGTCTGAGCTTACAAAAAAGCTTTGAGATGAATGATTGAAAGTGATTATCGGGCATGGTCAGTATGAGGTACAGCAAAGAGATTTTGTTATCTACTCTGCTGCTGCTATGTGATCTCCTGAGGTGATAAGGTCAGAGGAGCTCTCGAAATTGAATAAAAAGATTGTTTTTCCTCCGCTCAGTTATTTTGAGTTTTTGTGAGAGATTTCAAAGTACTTTTCAACTATTGCAATTGCATGAACGCATGGGAAAAGTACTACTACTGCTCTAACAGCTAAAGCTGCTAAAAACCTAGATCCGGATTTCTGACTTTGAATTGTGTGAGCATGACTTGCAGATTGGGAGTGAGCCAACTTGGCTCTTTCTAACACTCATCGTTGAGATATTAAAAATATTATTTCTCATATCGTTCATCCCAAATGACCTAAAGTTGAGCATCTTATGAAAAAATATCGCTTCTATATTGAAGCTTGTGAGTATAACTATCAATTTCTGTCACTCGATGTTGATTATGCGTGCATTACTAATATCGAGCTTGATCATGCTGATGTGTATGGGACGTTTGAAAACTATATAAAAACATTTGAAACGTTTTGCGGTAATCTGAGAAAATGAGTTTTTTTCTTTGATGATGTACAAGGGAGAAAGGTTCTTGGTACCGCTCTTCAAGTACCAACTACTCTCGTAGAGAAATCGACTTTCAACTTCACTACTCTTCTATGAAATCATAATCATTTAAATGCGAGTATGGCTTCTGCGGTTTTAAACTTTCTTTTACCAGAGCGTGAACAGGAAATTCAGTCAGAAATTGAGAGCTTCACATGACTTTGGAGAAGAGGTGAAGTCCTTACTCAGAATACTCATTGAGTCGATATTATTAGTGACTATGCACATCATCCAACAGAATTAGCACATATTCTTACTGCCGTTGAAGAAAAATATGAGTGACCGGTAACGCTCATCTTCCAGGCACATCAAGCACGTCGTGTTGTTGAGTTTTGGGATGAGTTTGTGTGAGTTATGCAGGGAAGGGAGCATGTTCACCTATATCGTTTATATACAGCTAGGGAAAAGATACATGATTTAGCAACTTATGATATTGTGAGTGAGGTAGTTACTTCGGCTGTTCCTGACTTGAAAGACTTTAGAGAGCTTTGAGATTTTTTTGCTGATTACTGCAATGCAACCTATACTGAACAGTTTACTGATATTGTTGACATCATAGACTCAGTTGATAGTTGAGTGGTTTTGGTTTGCAGTGCATGAGACATCGATCGAGAACTAAGACAGCATTTGTGACTTGTTTAACTTCTTTTTACGTTACATGACTGATATTAGACATGCTAGTGAGCATGACTTAGATGGGATCATGACTATCTGCAGCATCTACGGGTATAACAATCCACCAGATTTTCATCTACAACAAATATCCCATTGAGAGATTTTGGTTGCTGTGGAAGGATTAGATATTTTATGATATCTGCTATATCAAATCATATGGTGAAATACTCCGTTTTTGGCGCTTCTTCAAATTCATCCTGATTATAAACAGCAAGGTTTAGGAACTGAGCTTCTTGCAGCTTTTGAAAAAAAATTATTTGGTCTTGGGTTTACGTCATATATTAGCTCGACTGAGCCAAGTAATACTTGAAGCCTTATTTTTCACGAGAAAAAATGATGTAAGGATATTGGTACTTTAGATATGAGTCATGGGAAGGAAGTGTTTTTTAGGAAGGAGATTGGGTAGGTATATTGATTCAGCTAATTATCAAATTCAAAGATTATTTTTTACCAGTCATTTGACTTGTGATTTAAAAGGTTCTTCAATCGAATCTCGAACGAATTGATCGAGACAAGTAGATGCAACATTTTGTCATGCTTTCTTTCGTTTTCAACTTTTTATTCACGGTCAGAGATCTTTATAAACTGTTTTAACCTCTTTGCTATATGTTGCTAAAGCAGGCACTTCGTTTTTAAATTCGTCCATTCATGTTTCTAATATACATTGACCTGTAAAATAGATATCTGACGGTTTAGTACTGTTATATAGTTTCGCTACTGTACCGTGTAACATATTATACACCGAGCTATATTGAGATAAGAAACTTGGATCTATATATCCCTTCACTCTTTCTAATAATTCCAAACCTACTCACAATGCGGCCTTCCCTCCATTTGAGATTCCATTAACTAATGAACTTTCTAGGTCTACAAGCGTATCAGCATACTCTTTTGGTACGAACTCACCTAGACGACCAACCATATGACCAAAAAATGCTCTATTTGAAGCTACTGTAATATCCTCTCATACAATATCTTTTGTATAACTCATAACTGCTCATACATCTTGCTGGAATGGCGAAGCCGACATAGCTCATAATACATGATCAGCTGAAAGTGACATAGCATTAAAACCCACATTTCTTCGTTTCCCGTCAATAGCATTGAGGGTCATATCGATAATTGAAATTACTTCTTCAACTCTATTTTCCGGTATCACTTTCGGTACAAGCATTTCAATGTTTGATAGGAGAGCAATACATCACTCACGACTAGCTACATCATAATCTCATTCTACTACTCCTTTAGCAATTATATGCGCTGATCCTGCAAATCAAACTGCGTTACTTGATGTAACATCCTCAACACCTATATCTATTTGTCATAAAACTGTGTCCACTAGTGAATTTAGTCTTGGATCTTTTAAGATCGCACCAATATTTAATCCCTCTCAAATTTCACTATCTGTTGGGTTGCTTCCACTCATCTCGGTGGTTACTTTTCCTACTCATGGTATCGTCATTTCATATAGTGTTCCTATTGCGTTATCAGCAAAATCAAGTCATGCGTCAGCAATTTTTCATCCAACCTGCTTTAATTTCGCATCTATTATTTTAGGATCAACTATTCAAGCAGAAACAAACTTTGCTACTTTTGATCTATAGTATGTTAACTTTTCATTCTTGGATAGTTTATCAATTCACCCATCAATTCATTTCATTATACGCTTTCCGTATGTTCTACATACCATTGTTAACGCTCACAACGCGGCTTCCTTTCATATCTCTTGAAATTCAGGAACCAAATCTGAGTAACTCGCAACAATTCAATCTCGATCTATTTCCTCATTTTCCATCAAATTTCTTCAAACTCAGCGTAGATCTTCCCTTGTTTTATGCCTAATAACATCTTTAACTCTCCTAATTCATACTTGTGTCATTTTTCTTCCATAATTCGTTACCTCACGTACTACTTTTGCTCAATCTGGAACATGACGAGCTAACTTTGGTCAAAGTTTTTTTACAATTCAGTTTGCTATATTGTCTGCAGCTCAATTACATGCTTTCATAAGCCTTTGAGCTTTTCTGTTTATCTTAGCAACCTTGGCACTTTTTTTATGAGCTAAGTATGCATTTTTGAGTGCATTAAGTTTTTTCATAGCTGCAATCTTTCTTGCCACAGCAACTCACCTTAAAGCAACTCAAATTCATGGAAGCGCTGCACAAGCAAGTCATAAAGCTATCTCAGTCATAATTTCTCCTGCGATTTCTCGAATTTGTAGTACTGCCTCATCACTCAATGTCGTATAATCTCCATCCCATGATTTAGAATCAACCACTACAGACAAGTTTATAGCAAACCTGGTTTCATCTAGAGCTTTATCAGCAACAATTTGATTAGTTATACTTGTATTACTTCTAATCAACCCTTCCATTCACTTTTCATGGATCATAAGACCTAACATACTAGGAAGCAATCATTTGTAGGCCTCTACTGCTGCTTCTTCAATGGCTCACCTCACCTCTGTTTGTACTTCCAACGTAAAAGATCATTTTCCATGTGTTCTTTCGTAACTCTCTTTGAGAGGATCCATCATATCGTCAACATAGTTTTCTACAAACTGGTTCTGCTTATCTGCTTTTTCTTTTAGCTTTTTTGCTACATCTTTTGCTAAATCATCCAGGTAGGTAGAAGAAACACTTTCGTTTAATCACAATTCTGAGAATAGTCTAAGTACACCATTTCTAATTACTGCTTCATCGCTGGTGTCAGCAGTTTTAAAGATAGTGAGTACCTTCTCTTCAAATCATTCGAGCGTTCCGTTTTTAATTTTCGTGAGCGTGTCGA
>JAHDCT010000037.1 GCA_020629735.1 bacterium
TAGACTAATGAAAAAAGTAGTTTTATTATCTAATCATCAAATAAAACTATTTGCCTTCACAATTACCTCTGATATGAATGGGCTTTTTCTTCCCAAAATACGCTTCCCATCTAGTACTTCTGAAACGAGACTGTCATGATCTAGTTCTATATGGTCACGGATTTCGTTATAGTATCGCTTAATTCAGTATATAACGCAATACAATGCCATGAGATATATTTGGCTTAGTACTAGTGCACTTGGAATATCATCTCTTCACCGAAGGTATATGAGAAGAATAACTGTTACATTAAATAAGATGAATAGAATATACTTAGAAATTTGATCTACTTTTTTTCATAGTCATCCCATACAAAAAACAATTGATGAATATACTCACATAGTCATTACAAAGAACACCATAAGTATGTGAATAAATACCCTTAGTTCAAATAAGTCAAAAAACTGAATGAAAAGCAGCATCAATGATAATAAATATCACATTTGGAAAATGATCTTACCATCTTCATAGTCAATTAAATACGATCACAGCCATAAAAAGAGATGAATTCAAACAACCCGAAAAACGTCTAATGATCCAAAATCAGCGTATATATCAAGCAATCACCAACCTCATAATACCGCCAAGGATCGTGCTATCACTAAAGCATGATTAGTAAAGAAGCCATGAACATCATCAAGACTAATTCACTCTGACAAATTAGTTTTAGGATTAGAACCAAACATGTATACTATCAACACAAGCAATGGTACCGCCGACACCCACCGCAATCAAACAACAAAAAAATATATAATGAAAATAGCGCTGAGGAAGAATATGAGAAGTCACATAGTGTATCAGGAACAAAAAAAGTTCAATATTTTCTTAGATTACACATCTCTAAAAGTATTGCAAATAAGCGACTATCAGCTCAAGTTGACATATCAAAATTATAATATCTCTTGATTTTTTTTAATCCATCAGTATAGATTCAAACGTTTAGTTGGCGCGCCATTTAAAAAGGAAAAACAATATATTCTTCTTGTCGTCTTACGGCTTTTATTTTTTGCTCCTCACCCTGAAAACACAGGATTCATTATTAGATATCTACTTTGAAGATAACGTTATGTCAGTACACCTTGTTGCTGGCCAACATTTTGTGTCAAAAAAGTGAAAACCAGGTTGATGGTTTATGGAATCATCAGAAAAAGTGGTTTCACAAGATGAAATCGATCATCTTATTGCTTGAATGTATCATGAAATTGAGCTTAATGATACTTCATTTGTTGAAATTAATAATCAATATTCTCAAGTACTTCAAATTTGAACATATAGAGTTGTTATTGTTAACCAGCCTTTGGTCAAGAAGACTGAAATCACAATTGTTAAGTCTATTCTTCAGCGTACTTTAGACCAATACACGATTCCAGAGAATGTTCTTAATCATATTCTTCATAAGGCAAGATGAATTATGATAACATGAGCTCCTTGAGAAGGTAAGTCTACTTTTGCTCAAGCCTTTGTTCAAGAACTTGCCAAAAAAGATCTCATTATAAAGACAGTTGAATCACCGCGTGATTTGGTTCTCGATGAGCATATTTCTCAATATTCTTTTTCTCACGCATCTCATAATGAAATAAGAGACATTTTGCTCTTATCAAGACCTGACCTTACTGTGTATGATGAAGTTAGAAATAAAGAAGACTTCATTCTTTTTAAAGATCTGAGGCTTACATGAATCTGAATGATATGAGTTATGCATGCTACTAAATCTATTGATTGAGTTCAAAGAATGCTTGGCATAATTGACATGTGAGTTATCCCTCAGGTTGTTGACACTATTATCTATATTAAGTCATGAGACATTGATCAAGTCCTTTGTTTAGAACAGACAGTTAAAACACCTGTTTGAATGGCTTCAGAAGACTTATCTCGTCCAGTACTATTAGCAACAGATTGTGAAACCTGAGACCATCTCTATGAAATATATAGCTACTGAGATAGCACTGTAGTTATGCCCCTTGAGAACATTAAGGAACAGGAGAATAAAAAAACCAACGCTATAGAGAAATATGCAAAACGATGACTTGAAGAGTACTTTTCACAAGAATTCTGAACTCAGCTACTCGTAAAAATTAGCTGACCCCAGTCAATCAAAATCTATGTTCCGGAGCGTATTAAGCCTAGGATTATATGAAAATGATGAACAAGAATTCAAAATTATGAAAAAACTCTATGAGTTAGTATATCAGTAAGGGACATAACCGAGCGATCTGATTGAGCTTCTGACAAACAGGCATTCACTGTTGATGAACTTATTAAAGGAAAGAAAAGTATACTTCAAATACAGTTTTGACAAGAAAACGCCCAGAAAGAAGTTAGCTTGCTTATATGAGGGACTGTGATGAACTTTGTTACGAATCATGAAGGGATTGTTAGTATTCGTAGAAGAAAGCTAATTGAATTAATCCGCAGTTGAGAACTTGAACTTATTTCAATCTAGTTACCACTGATACATATATATTTTTTTATTGCTACCATACCATGAATCATTTCCATAACGCTAAAATTATTGCTACTATGTGACCTTCACTTGATAAGGAGACTGTTCTTTCTAAAATAATTACAAATGTTGATACGTTTAGGATTAATCTTTCTCATGGTGAGGAGGATATTAAAAAGAAGTATATTGATATGATTGTCAAACTCGATAGTTCTAAAACAATCATGTTAGATACGAAAGGACCTGAGGTGAGAACAAGAAACAAAGAGGAGATTTACTTAACTGAATGATCTGAAGTTGTTATTGAACATGCGGAATTTTTTAAAGATTCTGACGAGATACTATACATTGACTACCCTCTTGTCGATAATATTACTGAATGAAGTATTCTTAATATAGACAGCGATACCGTTAAAATTAAGATTAAAAAAAGGAAATGAGACCAACTTATCGGGAAAGTTGTTAAAGAAGGACTCATTCTCATTAACAGGTACATTGATTTCGAAGGATATATTCCTGAACTCCATTATCTTTGAGAAAAGGATAAGAAACATATTATCTGGTGAATTGAACATAAGATAAACTCTATTTCTGTTTCATACATCAAAGAAGCCAGCAATATAGCTGAAATACATGATTTTCTTAGAACTGTAGATGGTGATCATCTCAAAGTAGTTGCAAAAATTGAAACGCATGATGCTATTAAAAACCTTAAAGAAATAATTCAAGCAGCTGACGGGATTATTCTTAATTGGAAGAAACTTCTTATCTTGACTGATAAAAAAGAAGCCGTGAAAATTAAAGATCAGGCCATTAAGTTATGCCATACCATTGGTAAACCAATTATTTGGAACTCAGAGCTTGATATTCAACATGAAGATGTGAGCAAGCAAGAAAAGATTATCAAAGAACATATAGAACTTTGAATGGATGCATTTATGCTCACTAGAGATACCGCTATAGCAGAAGACCCTATCGAAAACATCTACAAACTTTATGAAATCATTAATGAGCAGGATATAAAGACAACTACTGACTATACATTGGAAGACATTACGCTTTCTGATGATTCAATTATTACGGATTACATTGCTTTCAACGCTTATAGAGCTTCTAAGGAATTAAATATAAAGGCTATTATATGCCCTACTGAGTCTTGATATACTCCAGCAAGATTAGCGAGTCTTAAACCTGAAGTACCAATCATTTCATTTACAAAGAATGATAATGCTTATAGATATTTGAATCTTATGCGATGAGTGAAATGATATAAGATTGCTGATACATTTGAGTACACAAATATCAAGCAAATTTGAAAGGAAATTATTAGAATTCTTTTTAAGGGGAATATCTCTCTAGATGATAGAATACTTATTGTTCACTCTAGTATTGAGCAAAATAAATCATGAATGATTAATGGAATGGAATTGTATAAATTTAAAGATATCTAATTTTCTATGAATAGCCTTTCAAAGTTAATGCCTGATTTGAAACTAAATTCTTGCGCATCGGTC
Organism: bacterium; assembly: GCA_020629735.1. Classification (GTDB taxonomy): domain Bacteria; phylum Patescibacteriota; class Gracilibacteria; order Absconditabacterales; family Absconditicoccaceae; genus JAHDCT01. Next base: position 3,998 of record JAHDCT010000037.1, read on the forward strand.
ATTCCAGCTCGGAAGAAGGTTCACACAGCTGAAGAGGCATTTTACAAAGATCTTATTCACTTGGTTATGAGGAGAGCATTTGACTTACCTGAATGCTCTTTTGTTAAGCCTGAATTTTCTGAGCTTCTTCGTCATATAAATAACAAATCGTTAACCTCTGAAACCTATGAATGGAGTGAACAACATGAACTCTTTTACCAAAAGATACTTAGATGCGATCAGAGTATTGATTGAATCCTTTTTGCCTATGTTCACTCATTAAAAAAATCTATCAATATTACATGATTGTCTCTTCCAGATTCTACCGTTTATGCATTTACAAACTTCCGACTTATTCAATATGAGAACGACCATCGCACATGATGAGATAGTTTTTTTGAGTGACTAGATAACATTGTGAACAACTAATTTTTCTTTCCCTTATTCGCAATTGCAGATCCACACAAAGTTCCTATAAATAGGATATTTGTTTTATAACTTTTATACATGGATCTTGTTATTTGGATAGGTGTTTTCCTTATTTCACTTGTTCTTCTTATTAAGTCTTCTGATTACTTTACAGAATATAGTGAAAGACTTTGAATACTTTTTTGATTGAGCTCATTTATTATTTGAGCGACTATTGTTGCTTTGTGAACTTCACTACCTGAACTCATCTCTTGAATTTATGCAGTTACTTGAGGAGGACTCCCTGAATATGTTGTCGACTGAGCTGTATGATCAAACATAGCAAATATTCTTCTTGTTTTCTGAATATGATCAATTTTTGCCTGAACACTTAAAGTAAACAACCAACTTATTGATGTCGACCTTCCATTTTTCTTTATTTCTATGGCTCTCTTTCTCTTTTTTGCACGAGATTGAGCTGTAACATTGCCTGAATCACTTTTTCTCTTAGCTTTTATTGTTATTTTTATTCTCTACAGTATTCATTCAGAAACTGATGAAGAAGAGAGTTTAATCGATGAAGAAGATTCTCATTCTGAAAAGTATAAAAAAAATTCCAAAAATATTCTCACCTACTCTCTTATTGTTATCGTAAGTATGGTTGTTCTTTCGTTTAGTGCTAAGTATTTTATTGATAGTATTCTTAATATTTCAACATTGCTATGAGTGGCTTCATCAATATTAACTTTATCTGTTGTTGCCTTAGGTACATCACTGCCTGAAGTGCTTACTTCTATGGCTGCAATTAAGAAATGAAAGCATTGAATTGCCCTATGAAATGTTTTTTGATCAAATACCTTCAACCTCACTCTAATTACATGAATTCCTGTTTTCTTTTGAGAAGTTGCCGTTTCTCAATTTACTCAACAATATTGATTCTTCTTTCTTGTTATTGTCACAATGGCAGCGATCTTCATGACTATGGACAACAAAATTCAATTCTGGGAGTGACTTTCTCTGTTGCTTCTCTATTTAGTTTTTATTTTTAGACTTGTATGACTCGTTTAGAACATATTTCACTGCTTAAAGATACCATTACTAGCGCAAAAAAAATAGCTATTTTTTGACATAACAATATTGATTGAGATGCTTTATGATCTTGCTTAGCTCTTTGATGAGTATGTGAAGACCTTTGAAAAGAAGTTAGTTATTACACCCCTAGCCTTCCTTGATCATCTTTCTCTTTCCTACCACAAACTAAGAAATTTAAAACTACTTTTGATTATCATCCTCATTACGATTGTATTATTATTTGCGATACCGCAAATCCATTGCAGCTTCTTGAGAGATTCTGGGTATGACATGAGGACTACTTCAAGGACAACACCGTCTTTGTCATTGATCATCATTGGTCTAATACACGTTATTGAACCCACAATATAGTTGATGACTCTGCGAGTAGTGCTTGCGAAATTATTGCTGAAATTCTCTTGGAGATGAATTCAGATTGGATTACTCCTCAAATTGCTACCTACCTTTTTCTATGACTTTCGACTGATACATGACATTTTATCTATGATAAAGACAGCCAAAGAACTTTCTGAATCGCTAAGATACTTCTTTCCAAATGAGCTGAAAAAAAACTTATAGTTGATAGCCTCTATAGATCAAGCAGTTATAAAAGCATTAAGTTTCTTTGAAACTTACTTGAGAGAATTCAGAAACAAGACTGACTTATTCGATCCTGGTATCGTAAACAAGAAATTATTGAGCATGATATAGATAAGGAAAAAGCGGATAGCGTTTTATGAGTTATGACGCGCGTCAAACACTCTTGAGTCTTCGCTCTTATTAAAATTCATGATCATGAAGAAAAACCTTTTTTAAAGTGTTCCTTTAGATCAAAGTGAGAAATTAACGCTTCTTTACTCGCTGAGCAATTCTGAGGATGATGACATAAGGCAGCATCTTGATGTAAGCAATACATATCTAAAGACCGAGAAGCTTCCTTACAGGATTTTGTTTCTGCCGTCCAAAACCACTTGAAGGATAATAGCTAACTTCCTTTCTCTTTTCTGCTTTTTTTGTAAATAAGCATTTTTTTAATTATAGTAAAGACATGTCTTTATTTGCTTATTGTATTATGCTTTAAAATATCTACCAATTACGACATTATCTAAAAGAGAACTAGAGAACAAAGACCGAATAGTAATCATTTACTTTGTCTTCACTTATGCTTTCAACAACAATAGTGTTTTTTACCCTACTGGTAATTGCCTCACTTATTCACCATCTCGCTAAAGTTTGGAAAATCCCCTATACTATACTTTTGTTTATTGTTTGAATACTCCTAGTTCCTCTTAATCATTTTTTTCATCGAAATTTCGTTGAAACACTTTCTCTAACTCCAGAACTTCTTTTTTTCATCTTTCTTCCAGTCTTAATTTTCGAAGCTTGATATCATATTAAATACAAACAACTTACCCAAAGTTACATTAGCATTTGGACGCTGGCAATTGTATGACTATCTCTTTCTACTTGAATTATCTGAGTTGGATGATGGCGACTACTCAATTACTTTTGAATTATTGTTCCATTGGAGGTAATGCTCTTATTTTGAGTTATTATTTCTTCTACGGATCCAGTAGCTGTTCTCGCTATTTTTAAAGATCTTTGAGTTCCCAAAAAACTTTGACTTATTTTTGAGGGTGAAAGTCTCTTCAATGATTGAATCGCTGTTGCCGTTTTTCTTGTTATGATAGAAATTTTCAGCAAATGAATTTTTACACCTTGATATCTTCTTAGTGGTTTCTGAGATTTTGTTATGATGGTTGCTTGATGAATTTTTCTTTGAACGCTTCTCTGATTACTTTTTTCAACCATTATCAAAGAGATTAAAAACAATGAGCATGTGGAGATTACGCTTACTATGGTGCTTGCTCATATAGTTTTTATTTTAGCTGAATATCTTACCCACCATGTTGAAGTAGCTTGAGTCGATATAAAATTTTCCTGAGTAATTGCTACAGCCTATGCAGCAATTATTATGTGAAATTATTGAAAAACTAAAATTTCTCCTAAGGTCGAAGCATATATGGATAAATTTTGGTCATTCTTTTCTTTCGTTACCAACTCTCTTGTTTTTCTCATGATGGGGATGATGGTTCAATATGTAGGACTTCCTCGATCAATTCTCTGGCCTTCTGTAGGTGTTGTAATTTTACTCCTTATTATTTGAAGAGCTATTAGTATATACCTTCCTTTATGATTACTTGACAAGTTGGGGATCCAACATATTCCTAGTAAACGGCAACATCTTCTTGCTTGGTGATCATTGAGGTGAGCTCTTTGACTTATGCTTGTCCTTCTTATTCCGGACTCTTTTCTACCTGCCCAACGAGCATATGATTTTTCTCCTAAGAGTTATATCCTATGACTTACTATTGCAGCTATTATGTTTTCGCTCATATGCCGTTGACTCACTATCAAGTACCTCATTAAAAAGTTAAATATTAATTGACTGGCTGATCTTGAGGAATTCGAACTTTATGAGTCTCATATTCTTATCTATGATCGTATTATTAAAAAAATTCGTTCTATGAGTAGCGCTTATGAAATTTCTCCAGAGCATTACGATCTTCTCATCGAAAAGTATCAAGAAAAAAAGGATGAATCTATTTTACAAATGCAAATTTATGTTTGTAACTTATCCATATTCTTCTTACTGCTTTAACACTTCATGCATTGTGAATTGAAAAAGAGTACTTACATGAAATGTATAAATACAATGAAATTTCTGAAGAAATACATTTCTCTCGTACAGCAAAAATTGAAACTCAAGCCGCAAGAGTTCAATCTGGAAATCCGCAGATTAGGTGATTTAAATCATCTACTGATATTAAACCGACAAGTTGGTATCCAATTGAACGTTTGATGTATTATCTTAGTAGATGTGATAAAGGTGACTCTCATAATGAGTATGTTATTTCTAGAACAAAGTATATTGTCACTCAGAACGTGCTTAATGATTTAGAGAGACTTAAACAAACTGATTTTTGATATGATAAGAAACATATCGTAAAAATTATTGACCTTTACAAGAAATTTCATGAGAACGCTCGCCAAGAAATGAGTGAACTTTGAGTGAAGGACGAAGAGTTTGTCGATTCAATTAATGCGCATTTACTTAATAAGAGTATTATTAAATCTGAAGAAAAGCTTATTGAAGAGCTGTATCATAAAGACATGATTACTGAGAAGATATATCTTCAATTTGTAGAGGAGATTGATGATGAAATTTGGAAGACTCATTATACAAACAAAAAGTAGTTTTTTCATCCATCAAGAATAATCTACTTTAGAAGTTTACATAAAGCAGCCCTGGATTCTTTTTTGTGAAACAGTATATATACTTTTATATTTCACTTTTGGTGAGGTGGCCGAGTGGTCGAAGGCGCTGCCTTGGAAAGGCAGTGTACAAGTAATATTGTACCGAGGGTTCGAATCCCTTCCTCACCGTAGCATTGCAAATACGTGAAAAATAACTATAAATCACCTTATTGAATTGTCAATTTATCAATCATTACCTATGAGCTTCAATTTTAAGGAACTATCGCGTGATTTTATAGTAACAGAGCAACTTCCCTTTGAGCTCTCCTGACATGGAGATGCTTTTTATGTTTTGATTGAAAAAAGAAATATCACAACTCATGATGTTTTAAAATA
>JAHDCT010000038.1 GCA_020629735.1 bacterium
GATAACAAACGGTGCTGAACAATGTGACAACGGAAGTCAAAACGGAGCTGTATGTACTCCAGGATACGACTCAAGTTGTACATTCTGTTCTGCTAGCTGTGTGTCAATCACATTACACGGATGAGTATGTGGTGATGGTATCGCTCAATAAGAAAAAGAAGTTATTAAAAAAATTAAGAAACCTCCCAAGCGGAGGTTTTTTTTATGAAGAAATTTGATTGTATTGACATTTGTCGTTATAATTCTATGGTGTATTTTATATCATATTAAAAATGTAATGAAAAATCGGTGATACCTCCTTTGAGGGACAGTAATTCTAGCCCTTGGACTGATTATTTTTGCGCGTCTTTGATGATCATGACCAGAGTTCGCTACTCAGTCATATGAAAGGCTGCAATCTAGTAAAACGTCATTAATAAATTTGAATCGTGGTGAAAATAAGAAAGAAGAAACCAAAAGGCAAAAAGAAGAGAATGTAGTGATTGAAAAAATGAAAAGAGAAAAGGGGTTAAGAGTAGAAGCATCGATTGTTGACAGTAAACATATTTCAAAAGGTGATTTATCAAAATCTATGATTACCCAACTATGTCTACCTGACGGAGTAGAACCAATGGAATCAAAAAAACTAGCCATTATAGCTCCTAGTCTTGATGAAGAACATGAAGATTTAAGTTTTGATACATTTGTGAGCCTCAATATAGATGAATACGAACCAACTTGAGAATGGTTATTCGGGACGTCGCTTGTCGGATTAGCAGATGCAATTTCTACGAATTTTGTATGAATTGAAAGTCTTTCATGAGGGATGCCTGAGCTAATATGAATACAACTATGAGCACAAAGTGAGAATGGAAATAATGTTTCTGTTTCGGCTATTGAGTCATGAATTAATGAAGCAGTTGTACAGTGAGCTGAAGTTATTTTGCTTCCATTTGGTTCAAGTTACTCGTGATGTATTCCTAGTATTCAAGAAGCAATTGATCAGGCAAATACAGCTTGAGCAAGAGTAGTTGTGGCAGCATGAAACACTCCAAATCAACCAATGGGTTTCCCTGGGATGTGTGACGGAGTTACATCAGTATGATCTACAGGAAATTTAACTGATAGCTTAGCATATTTTTCATCATATTGAGCTGATATTAATGTGAGATGAGTAAATCTTACCACAACATGGCCAAATGACTCATATGGAACTGTAGCAGGTACAGGACCTAGTGCGGCAATTGTGGCAGGACTCTATGCATCATGAATTGATGTAGATGCGCTTATTGAACAGAATGATAACGGTGATAATGTTGTAGATCTCTCATGTGACCAAACAGGAGGATGAAGCTGAGGAGGAACAGGAACAGCTCAAGACTACTACAAATGGATGTGTACACCAGATGGATGGGAGCTTAAACCTGAACCAGGTAACCAATGGGAAAATATGTGTGATGAAGAAGACGAGTATTACGGAGATGAGTATCAAAACTGTGTGACAACAAGTTCAGATGAACCAAGTCAGTCCTGTATCGATACAACTAACACAGACGTATATTACAAATGGATGTGTACACCAGACGGATGGGAACTTAAATTTGAGCCAGGTAATCAATGGGATCCTCAATGTGAAGATCAAGATACTTACGAAGGATCAGAATACCAAAACTGTTCATCATTATCTGACCAAGAACCGAGTGCAGAGTGTGTAGGTGAGCAAAGCGTGTGTGATACACTTGATATTGATTGAGATGGTCAGCAGGATATTTGATTTAATATTTCTTGAAATCAATGAGCAGCTTTAGATTGGATGGTAGAAAATGCGTGTGATTGTGTGCAAATTGCTGATATGAACTGAGGGTCATGACTCCCATACTTTGTAGTAGATGGGGTTGCGTATCCTTGATATGTTACTAACTGGAATCAGTACTGCTGAGAGCAATTTTGACTTCTTGGTTTAGGTGATGTGTATATGATAGGAGAATGTGAGTCTAATCTGGAGTGATTTTGATATGGTCCAAATAGCCAAATTACTAATCCAGATGATCTAGATTATTTTGTACCAATAAGTGAATTTAGTTCATCATGTGATGATGGACCAACCGTGTTAAAACCAAGTATTGATTCAAAAAAAGAAAAATTGGCTCAATGAATGCTAATTAACTAGATAGGGAGAACTAAAAAGATAGTAAAGCTGGGCTTAGCTCAGCTTTTTTCAATCAGATAAGCTTGATATTAGATAAGTTAATCTGATTATAGCAAGAGCAAAACAGGAAAGTGAAAGTAATCCACTAAAAAACAGTGTCTATTTACTTATTCACTCATTCACTTTTTTACTCTTGAACTTTTGAACTCTTTTACTCTTTCACTTTAACCCATGAAACATTTCTTCACCTGACTACTTATTATGATCTGATTAGTGGCTCCAGCTTTCGCAGCCTATCAACCAACTACTGTAGATCAGCAGCTTATTGAAGCATTCTCTCAAAAAATTACCGTAATGCATCAAGAAAATCCAACAAAAATTGCAAAAATTGCTCCAAAGTTGTGAGTGATTGCAGCAAGTTTTGATGCTGACTCAAGAAATCATTACGTACTTAAAGCGTTGTTCATGCATATGGATGCACTACTAAATCCTACTGTTAACCAGCAAATTCAAGAAATAGTAGAAGAACATGTAGAAGAAGTAGTAGAAGAAGCAGCTAGTGAAGTAGTTGAAGAGCCTGAAGTGATCGAACAGCCGACAAGCATTACACAACCTACTTTTTCTAGTCCAATGCCACATGCTCAGGATCTAGCAAACATTATTGATGGAGGGTACGTAAAAGGTAATCCTAATGCGAAATACACGGTACTAGAGTTTTCTGACTTTCAGTGTCCGTTCTGTCAAAAATATACTATTGCAGGTACAGCTGATGCGCTAGTGCAACAGTATGCTGGTAACGTAAACGTAGTATTCGTAAACTTTCCACTTTCTACTCATCCTCTAGCTCAAGAAGCTTCAGAAGCAGCAGAATGTATTTGAGATCAAGGTGGTTCAGTAGCTTTTTACCGTTTTAAGGAAGAGTTGTTTAAAGCAGGACAGTTCTACCTACAACCAACAAGAGCTAATCTTGATGTAGCATTTGATCTAGTAAATACAGAAGGAAATATGAGCAAAACAGCATTTAACTCATGTATAGATAACGGAGATTTTGATGCTAAAATTGCACTTAACCATGCAGTGGCTAAGAAACTAAGTATCTCATGAACACCAACAAATGTTTTCTTTAATCATGAGACAGGGCAGTATAAAATCTTCCAAGGGAACATTAATATCGATACATGGGTAGAGCAAATAAAGGCACTTGAGCCAAGTCTATAATGAAATAAGTAGCATGAAAGAAAAAAGAGGTCTTTGAGATCTCTTTTTTTGTTATTGTCTATATATAATAAGATTAATTAATTGAAGTAAAGGCGAAAGGAAGTATAGTCCAAGTAACGGAACCAAGCGGTTCTATGATAAAATCTAATTGAAGCTAGGCCAGTTATCTGTCTAAAGCAGTCCTTATCTTTAGATTTTCTTTTACCTTTTTCTATGAGTATGAAAAACCTTAAAGGAACACTTTCTTTACTAACAGTATGAGTCGTTTGACTAATGAGTGTAGTAGCTTGGGCTCAGTATGATCATCAAGTTGTAACAGGATCAGCATATTGCGGTGATGGAGAAGTGCAAGAAGAGTATCCAACCTGTTGAAATGGTCAGCAAGACCCAGGAGAAGGATGTGATAATTGAACGGGAGTAAATGGAGTAGTATGTATTGCTCCTGCAGGATGATCATGTACCTATTGCACACTAGATTGTCAGGTAGAAACACATTTTTGACCGAGATGTTGAGACGGAGAGTTAAACGCCGGTGAAGAATGTGATGATGGAAACATGGATGCAAGTGATGGATGTACTCCACAATGTACAATAAGCTCTTGTTGAGATGGAGTAATTCAGCTTTCAGAATCATGTGATAATTGATCAGAGAATGGGGTTGCTTGTACTCCTGGAAATGGTACTTGTACGTATTGTACCATCGACTGTCAGTTAAGATCAATAAAAGGAGCTAGCTGTGGAGATGGGAACGTAGATATAACAGAAGAATGTGACGATGGAGCTGAGAATTGAGTAGTTTGTTCACCAGAAAATGGTTCATGTAGTTACTGCTCATTACTCTGTACGAGGAAAATAATTTCAGTACCAGTATGCTGAGACGGTATCCGTGAAATGACAGAAGAATGTGATGATGGAAATAAACTAAACTGAGATGGATGTTCAACAAGCTGTGAAGTGGAAATTCTCCCTACCTTTGATGAAATCATTCAAGAAGTAAGAGAAATACAACCAGTACAATTCGGTATTGGAACGATTACCTTACCAGAAGTACTACCAGCAACGTGAGCAAGAAAGTAGGAAAGTGAAAGAGTGAAAAAGTTTATGAATATCAGTATCTTATTCACTTATTCTCTGATTCACTTTCAAACTTTTTTCCTCTCGAACTTTCTTCTCCAGTTGATTTAGAAAATAGCATCTATATAGTGTCGGTGCTATTTTTTTTGTTTTTGGAAAAAAGAGAGCAAAGAAAGAGTGTTATATTTAATTTTCCTACATTTTTCTATGAACTTAGATTTTGATCCAAATAAAAATTATTACGATATATTAGGAGTTTCTGAGTCAGCTGATGCTGATGAGATTAAGAAAGCCTACAGAAAATGAGCTATGAAATATCATCCTGATAGAAATAGAGGAGATGATTCAGCAGAGGAGAAATTTAAAGAAATTAATGAAGCAAACGAGGTATTGTCTGATAGTAGTAAAAAACAACAATACGACGCATTCCGTTCATGATGATGAGGGTTTGGGTGATTCTGATGATGAGGTTTCGGATGAGGATGATTTTGAGGAACGCAATTCTGATGAGTTGATCTAGGAGATCTGATTTGAGGAATGTTTTGATGATGAGGTTCAAGAAGAGGATGACCACAAAGGGGTGATGACCTAATTTTACAGCTAACCATTTCATTTGAAGATTCATACCACGGTCTTAAAAAAGATATTAGTTATGCAAGATTAGTAAAGGCTGAGTGAGTAGAAGAAAAGACATGTGCTCAATGTAACGGTTCGTGAATGATTGCTCAACAAGTACGTACACCATTTTGAGTAATGCAAAGTCAAGCAGGATGTCCTACTTGTGAAGGAGCTGGAAAAGAATATTACAAAGATGGAAATAAGTTAGAACATGGTGGACTAGAAGAACAAAAAGAAAGTATCTCGGTTAATATCCCTGCGTGAATTAAATCATGAAGTAAGATTAGATACCCTGGAAAAGGAAATGGGTGATTACATGGGTGACCTGAGGGAGACTTGTATATTAAGATCTTAGTAAGGTGATCAGATGTATGGAGAAGAGAAGGGAATCATTTGTTAACAGATATTGATATAAGTATCTTTGATGCAGTTTTGTGAGGAGAAGTTGAGGTAAAACACCCAGAAGGACCAGTGAAAGTAAAGATACCTAAGTGACTGCAAGTAGGAGAAAATATCCGTGTGTCTTGAAAGTGATTTGGTGAAAAGAAGCTCTTAAGTTCTTGAGGAGATATGGTAGTTGTTCCTAATATAAAAATCCCTAAGAGGCTTTCTAAAGACCAAGAAAAACTATGGAAAGAGCTTCAAGAAAAGAAGGCGTAATACGAGAAATACGATAAAAATATTGACGTTTGAGATGATATGTAATATAAAAATACTCTTCTAGACCTGATACTGTTTGCATTTCGGTACGGTTTGGCTAGAAAAGAGCTGTGGTAAATCTGTTTTTTTCTGTTTTACTAATTACAAATCTATGAGAGCAACGCTACCTGTAAAGAAACTACAAGAAATTATGGATCTTATGAACAAGTTTGTATCACGTCATGCAACCTTGCCTATCCTTGAGAATGTATATATTAAGTGAGGTATAGATACGATAATCTTTCGTGCAACAGACATGGAAAAATATATTGAGATTGAAATGCCAGTACAGCTAGATGATGAAGGGTCGATAACGATTAACGCAAAGACCTTTGTAGATATATTAAAAACAATTGATGACGATCAGATAAATTTAGTTATTGAGGAGTCAAATCAACACGTTATTATTCAAAGTAGTTCAGATGAGTTTACGATTAAATGAATTCCAGCAAGTGAGTATGTTGCTATACCAGAAGTACAGTCTGATACACCAATCAAGATCGATACAAGTGATTTCATTGAGGGGATAAATAAAGTAGAGTACGCAGTAACAGAAAAAAACTTCTCACCTGTACTAACAGGAGTATTCATGAGAATTGCTCAGAACGAAGGAGAGAAGGAGTTAGTTTTTGTAGGAACTGATTCATTTAGATTAGCTGAATATAAGATTTCATACCAAGGTGATGGAGAAGAATTATCTATGATAGTACCAAAGGTACATATTAACGATCTAAAGAAAGTAGCAGAGTACGCATTGATGAACGAAGCACAAGAAATGACTACGAAGTATGCAAACAACATGGTAGAGTTTACCTATCAGGTGGATGCAATGCGCATTATGTGTTCTTCAATCTTAATCCAAGGAAGCTTTCCAGACTACCAACAAGAGTCAATTATTCCAACGACATACGAAAGTAAAAGTCTTATCGACGCAAGTCAGCTCGAAAAAGCAATTAAGAAAATCGAAATTCTAACAAGAGATATGAATAACTATATTTTGGTGTCTGGTGAACAGGATAAAGTGAACTTAAGTTCATGACAAACTGATTTGTGACATGCTGACACAAGTCTTTCTGCATTGCATGAAGGAACGGAGTACTCGTACGGAGTAAATGGTAAATATATAACTGACTGTATTAAAGCAGTATCATGAGAAGAAGTTGTCATGCGTGTGATTGATAGTGAAAAGCCAATTATCTTTAAAGATAAAGATGACGAAAACTTTACCTATGTGGTAAGGCCATTAGTTAAATAAATTGGTGAATTCTAAGCTTGTTAACCTAGGTACAGATGAAGAAAAAGGAATTCCAATTTTATAGAATGATGTGATATATAGCTCCTTATCAGAAGGAGCTTTTTTCCTATTTTTGAGAGCCGAGAGAGTTAATCTGATGACATCCAGTTTGATTAAGTCGAGCAAAACCTGGTGAGTTTCTAGAGATAGCACAATGAGAACTAGATAAATGGGGGCATATTCGAAAGTATATACCCTTTGTTGAGATGGTATGTCTTACAGGAAAATTAAGCTTTAATGCAACTGAAGTACATCAGAAAATTAGTTATGGAGTAGTGACAAGTAAGAAAAGGATGTGGCTTGCCTACGTGATCTCAAAGCTTGTTTTTAAATATATAAACCGAGCGCAAAGAAAAAGTGAGCTACCAGAATTTTGTCTAAGATTTTGTGTAGCTGAAGACCAGCTCTCATTGCAATCTGGTAAGAAGTGAGAATATGATATTATATTTATTTATCAATTGGCGCACTTGAGTCTACGATATAAAAAATTTGAGCAGCTTCCACGAAATATATACGAAGAAAATGAACGGCTTAATGAGTATCTTCCTCATTTTCCAAAGAAGTTTGTTATCTCACTAGGAAATTATTATTACTTTGGAAAGCAGAAAATGGGGCTCTTTTTCGAGCGTATGTTATCGGGGAAGATATGAATGATTTTTGAAAAAATACTCATGAACATGCTGCTTCGATACATGGTTCTCAAAAAATGATCTGATGATGCATGGACAATTCGTAAAGATATTATCTGGCATGATGAACGAGAGAGAGAAAAATACCTACTTCAGTGGAAATTACTTCGCTCTTAACTATATTCGTTTGTATTCTTAAATAATATTGACAATAATATTTAAACTATTGATATATAATAGTTATCAGTATCTGAAAATCACTGATTGAGATGCTTGTAAAGATGCATACATATGGGATACGAATTAATACCTCGGGAAAATAATAACTAAGATAAACAAGAGAAGAGTATATTGACTTTTATTTATAAAACTGATCGCTTCGAATGAACGACATCAAAGCAACTATTGATATATGAAACGGATATATCAAGGGAATTCTTATGTGAAAGGAAGATGATAAGACAGTAGTCTTGGCAAAAGAAATTATTAAGACGAGATGAATGCGTAAGTGAAAGATTCTTGATAATGAAGAATTCGCTCACTGTATCAACGAGCTTCTTGAAGCTTTTGCAAAAAAGCTAGGAGGAGATTTCGTAGAAGAGGCTGTAATTGGTGTTTCTCATCCAGATTGTTTGATGAGGAGAGTAAGTGAACATAAAAGGATTCTTCAAGGTCAAATAACAAATGACGATATTCATCATCTATCTGATGTAGTAAGCGATTCAGCAGTGAAGTCTAACTACGAAGTAGTGAAGATCATCCCAGTACAATGGATTATAGATGAAAGAATGAGAGTAAAAGATCCATTAGGAATGGACGCAAGAAAAATAGAGTTAATTGCAGATGTGTTCATGATGCCAAAGACTTTCTTGGCTAACTTATATGAAGCCTTTGATATGTTGGATGTACATGTAGTTGATGTTATCCCAAATATCTTATGAGCAGCTGAGGTAAGTTTAGATTTTGATGTAAAAGATTTGTGAGTGTTATTGATAGATATAGGTGCAAATCAAACATCATATGTAGTCTACGAAGAAGGGTTTCCAGTATTAAACGGTGTATTGCCAGTATGAGGAGAAGAAGTAACAAAGGATATATCAATATGATTACAAGTGGATATTAAAGATGCAGAACGTATCAAGCGTGAAAAAGGAATTATTATGATGGAAAAGAGTCACATAGAAGATGAAACAATAGATATGAGTTTCCTATCAGATATTATGTTAGCGAGATATGAACAAATATTCGACCTAATCAACGAACATCTCAAGATGGCGAATAAAGATGGAAGATTACCATGATGAGTATTCTTATTAGGA
>JAHDCT010000039.1 GCA_020629735.1 bacterium
ATTATAATCTCTTGATCACACATAAGCTAACACATCTCATGTATGACTATCTAAATAAATCAAACTAGAATTAACTGCTTGATATACATCATAATGCCCTTCATTCTCTTCCATACTTTCTTCAGCTAACTTTTGTATTTCGTAGTCCAAAGTCGTCGTAATAGTAAGTCACCCTGTACGTAAAATGTCCTGGTCATATTTCTTTTGAAGTTCATCAATAACCCAAAAAACGAAATGAGGTGCCTTAATTTCTATACTATTACGTCAAAATTCAAATTCCATTCAATCTATAAGTGCCTTCTTTAGTTGATCTTCAGTAATATACTTCTCATCGTACATTCTTGCTAACACAAGATCCTTTCTTCAAATATTATACGTTACTTGATACGTGATTCCTTCCCATTCAAAATCAGTAGTTAATAATCCATCCAGAAACGAAATAACTCAGGTGTCATCTCTTGATCAAAATGTAGCCTCAGAAATCTTTCTCTTCATATCGTCCATTACTGCAGCACTTAGTTCTTCGGTAATTTCAATTGACGATTCCAAAGAGTTAGTATCAGCTTCAATAATCATTTCCCCCATCAACAATCATCTATTCTCAGAATAAGGATCATACGTAGATGGAGCCTTAGGTAATGAAGCAAGAATAGCTCATTGCAATACAGTTAATTCATCAGCACTTACATTAAAATACGTGTTAGAAGCAGTCTCAATACCATAGGTATTATTTCACAAGAAAATGTAATTAGAATAAAGTTCTAAAATTTTCTCTTTCATTTTTCTGTCAACTTCCTTCTTAGAGAGATCCTGATGCGTTGCACTAATGTCGTCCCTTACATAGTTAACTAACTTCAGCGCAAGAATAATTTCTTTAAATTTTCTCGTATACTTTTTCTCTGGAGTAAGCAGAATATTTTTAATCACTTGTTGTGTAATCGTAGATCATCAACCACGAAGTTCATTACTTCTAATATTCGTAATAGCTGATCTTAACGTTCACTTCCAATCAACTCATGGATTTTCCCAATATCTTTGATCTTCAATCGCTACAATTGCATGAACAAAGTTATCAGAAATATCATCATAAGAAATATACTTTCTATTTTCTTCAAACAACTTATATAACTCAACTCAATTCTTATCAACAATAACTGAAGCCTCTGAGAAAACTGCATTCTCTATATCTGAAATATCAGGAAGTTGTTTAATAACATTTAAATAAAACCATACTCCTCATATGATGAGAGGTCATATCACAACAACAAAAAAGATCCAAAACCACGTCCAAAAGTAGCTCGTATCTTTTCCTTTGTTTTTCCCGTGCACTCTAGGTCATCAACGAGAGCTAGAAGAGTATCAAGGTATCTTACTTACATTACGTCAACTTTTCCCAAAAATCTTTTTCCACAATTTTTGAAGTTTCTTTGTTAATTTCATTCGCCAAGTCAGGAATAAAAATGAAAACAGATGAAAGAAATCTAGAGCATACCTAAAAATCAAACACAAGTATCATTACATGTACCCATGACTGTAGCAATATAGAGGTGAAATGCAAACAATGCACACGAGTCATTGGAAAGAATTAGTTATCAAATAAACGCATACTTACTCTAGTAAAAAAGCAGCTAACAAAAAAAAGATACATGCTTCCAAGCAAGGAAACATGTATCCAAAAAAGTTACTTTCTTCTTGGGTAAACGTATCAAATAAGTCACTTCGAATTCATAGGCATCCAACGCTCTGTAACAATATATCTTCACGCATAATTCATATCAGAAACTTTAATCGAATTACTTTCCCAATCTACAGCAATTACAATACCAACATGTCCATAAGATGACCAAACTCAGCTTCATGCACTTGCTACAAAGATTGATCATACCTCAGGTACAGAACCCACTTGCCATCCAGCAGCACTAGCATTCCAATACCACTGTCATCAATTACCTCTCCAGTTAGTCATAATACCGTAATGTTTCCACCAATACCATCATGAATAATGAGTACAGTGACCTCATCACCAACCATTACTATATCCATCATTGTATGGATTAAAGTACCATTGAGCAGTAGTTCATTTCTTAACTGGCTGAGAACCTCTGGTACTAGTTTGTTCAGCATAAACACTCTTCTCAACACAAGATCTTCTCGTCTCTACATATCATTCTTTACACAACCAAGCATTGTCAGCATCATCAGGTGTACAGTATCAATTTGCTGGTAACGACCAACAACGATTATTATGAAGACATTTATTTTCTCCACAAGAAGTAAGTTGTTCAAGCTTCTCAGTAGTTTCTTCACTGTCGATAACTGTCTGTGCAGCACTGGCAGCTTCTGCTTTTCTCTTTTCTTCCTCAGCTTTTCTTCTAGCCTCTTCAGCTTTTCTCTTTTGTTCAGCCTCTAACTCAAGTTGTCTTCTTGCTTCTTCCTGACTGATACGTTCTTTTTCAGCTTTAATTTTAGCTTCTTTTTCAATTCTTATCTTTTCTTCTGCAAGTCTTTTTTCTTCTTCTGCCTTTCTCTTCTCTTCTTCCAGTCTCTTCTTTTCTTCTTCAATAGCTCTTAATTCAGCTGGAGTAGGTTCATCTAATCTATCAGAAGTCTGTTCAGCAGTAATAACATTTTGTTCTACTTCTCAAGTTTCCGTGTCTAATAATCATTCTTCAGACAGTGTTTCACCTCATGTGTCATCAGTATTCTCAGAATCTCAAAGCTCAAAGATTTCATCCAAGACACTATCAGACTCAGATGGAGTATCAGGTGTAGCAACCGAGGTTGGATCTTCCGGTAAATCTTCAACCAGTCAAGCAGGTCTTTCGTAAACAGGTTGTTGTCGCAGCCCTTTCAGCTCAGCTTGTTCTCTCGTTAAATCAAGAAAAATTTGTTGTCCATTCACAAGTTTTGTCTGCTTATCTTCAAAATAATTCAAAGTCATCAAGTCATCAACGTCAAGATCATACTCATCAGCAAATGAAACAACCGTACTATCCTTATCTATTTCATAAATAATATCATCCTGTGCATACGGTATTTCTAACTTCTGTCCCTTAATAAGGCTATTAGGGTCAGCAATAGTATTAGATTCTAGAAGTCTTTTCGTCGTAGTACCAAAGTTCTTAGCTATCTGAGACAATGAATCTCAAGATTTCACACTATATACAATCTTTCCTCATATATCACCTCCTGGCATAAGTTCTTCAAATTGAAGTGCTCAGTCATCAGAGTTTCAAACCTCCTTAATTTGAGCATAAACTGACGAATTAACTCATCAAGAAGATGTAGAGACAATAAATTTCTGAGGCTGTAAGATAAGGAGTGACATAAAAATCAAAGTTCACACACGTCTTATATATCACCAAGAGAGTTGTGATCCCACTCATCATCAAGGTTTCCCAGTCTGTTGTCACGCTGTTTTTCAAGCACGAAAAAGGTTACTCACTCAGAGTGACAACTTACTAAAAGAATCGATAATAAACTGTTTAAACGAAACTAATTTCCTCAAAAAACGACGCTTTGAAAAAAATTTCTTAAATCACTTACGAGAATTCTGAAGTGGGGAAAAATTGAATTTTGTCATAAAGAAAGAAAAGCTAAACAGCACATAAAGGTTGAGGGTCACTCACGTTCCAAATAAATGGTCATCTTACACATCGATGAATCCTTTAGGGCACACGCTTATAATTTTCTAATATATGTTTACACTAATTTTCAATACTTCGGAGAGAGAGGGATTCGAACCCTCGGTCCCCGTGAAGGGACAATAGTTTTCAAGACTATCGCATTCAACCGCTCTGCCATCTCTCCATTAATATTTCCTTAAGTCAGTCAAGGACCAGAACAATATAGAAATGTGTGTATCTGATGCAAGTCTAATTTAGGCTTTCCTTGATAAGTGTTAGTTTGCAGTAAAATCAATAAAAAATAATGACCAAAAGAGCTTGCTTGACATATAAAGAAGAAATCTTAGGATGTTGATACTTTAATTAAAAGACTCCAATGGCAATTTTTAAAAGAAGTTCTCCATTAAGCAAAAAGTATCCACTCGTTACGTGAAAAGACACAGAAATACTAAGAACAGTCTGCAAAGAAGTAAAAAAAATAAATAAAGAGACCATCAATTTTGCGCATGACCTACAAGAACTCATGCGAGAATATGAATGAGTAGGACTTGCTGCACCACAAATTGGCATCAACAAACGTATGGCAGCAATAACACAGTGGGATACAAGCAAAACCGACAAACAAGGTCGTGCAGATTGGGAATTATTAGACGAGTTTGTCCTTATCAACCCAAGAGTTCTCAGCACTTCGTCTGAGACAAGCACGGACCAAGAAGCCTGTCTCTCACTTCCTGGAATAAAAGGTGATGTATCAAGACCAGAATCAATTACGATAGAATATGAAGGAATCGACTGAAAAAAACACATTCACAAGGCCAGTTGATTCAACGCAAGAGTAATCCTCCATGAAATGGATCACTTAGATGGAGTACTTTTCATAGACAAATTAGCTTAAATCTAGCACCTCCATACATGAAAAATCAAGCACCACTCTTTACCGCACCTGATGCTTTTCTCTTTCCAGAAAAGCAATTTTTCCTAAAAAAAATTATAGAAGACAAATGATCGAGTTATTCAGCAACAGGAGATATCTTAACTCCAGACAAAGATCCACAAAAAAAAGCAAAACTCTATTCATACAATCTCAAAAAAGGTAACAACTATTACAAAAAAGCAACTCACAACAGCTACGCTCGAAGATGTGAACGCAACGATGGATTAGTTATAGAATGATATACTGACGACGGAGAAAAATGAGCAGGACTTTGCATCCTGCGTGAAATGCGTAAAGAAAAAATTCTTAATGGAATAATTATAATTACCAGATATTATTGATGAGTTAAGTTAGGAAATGACAGATTTAAACATGTCGTTAGTGCAACCCAAAAAATAATCAAAGAAATTAAATCTGATAGAAATAAAGAAAACTCCTAACAAACCTAATTGTTCTATTTTAGATTTTTATTTATTTTTCTTCTCAAAACACTCTCATCTCAGTACAAAGAGTTTTCAAATTCTGATTTCAATTTATCACATAATTGGAAAAGTTCAGCTACAGTCAACTGTCATTCTACATATCAGTTTAAATATCTTTGGTATGTTCAACGATTGTTTTTATCTATCTGACCATAAATAACTATAATACTTTCCAAGGTTCCTAGACGAGGCTCAGCTCTAAATGAAATTTTCAAAGCAGCTAAAGCTTCATTATTTAAAAGATACTGCTGATCTATTACATGCAAACGAGGAGTAACAAAATACGCTCTTCATCAAATAAATTTTGCTTGAGATAATTTACACATTCATTCAAGATAATATGACTCTTGCATACTTGAAACATGAGAAACTCTTTCTAATTTCTCTTGATAATTTTTTGCAGCCCTCATCTCTCTGCTTTCATTATCTCTTAAATCAGCAGCTTCCTCATATTGTTGCTCTTTAACTTTCTGATTTTTTTGTTTTCTAAATTCTACAACTGCTTCTTCATGGAAGTTCTTTTTTTGAAGCATTTCGGTTAAATCATCCATGTATACCATCTCTTTATAATGAATACTTCAACGGAAATCTCTAATCTTTTGCAAATACAAATCATGTTGACGGGATCTTGTATAAGATCAAAAAGAGCTCGTGAGTGTTTGTTCCATTGAATAAATAGAAGACATCTCTTGAGCATATCACCAAGCTTGTTCAAAGTGTTCTACAGCATTTTCGTCGGATTTAACATCTCTATATACTAATCAAGCCATATAATGAAGATGATACAAGAAGTATGTTTTATCAATCAAAGGCAATGCTTCAATATCTACCAACAAATCAGGAAAAAGCTTCATAGCCTCTTGTCCCCTAAGAGCATGTTGTAAAAGTCTTGCTTGTTTATATCTTAGATGAAAATTAGCAGTTCTATTTTTTTCATGCTCAATCAACTCCCATCACTTCTCAATCTGTTCACTAATATGTTCCTTTCCAGTAAGCATTTCCTTATTGTGAATATGCGATTTCGAGAGAAAGTAAGCCCTATCAAATTTTACAACAGGATCATCTCACGATGCCTTATTACTATCTTCTATAGCAGGAATAGCATTTTTAGAGTCTCAGTTTTTATAATATGCTAATCACAATAAATAAAAGAAATCTGACTTATCTGCTTCCTGAATCTTATCTGCGTCTGAAAACCTTTGAAGAAATTTCGTCATCTCCTCATACTGTCCATATTCGTAAAAATCATAGCACGGTTAAAAACAACCAACCACAATTCTTTAGATAATTTTTCACCTACTTTACTAAGCTTTTCTAAAACTTCATCATACAATTTTTCTGCATTATATCATAACCCCTGAGCTTCTTCAATTAATCATAACAAATAAGTAAAGTAAGCTTGATCTTCTCATCTTCATTCAACACCTGCCTTTTCAATTCATTCTTGCAACACTTCTATTCACTTATCATAATCTCCAGCAAAAAGAGCACCGTGTCATGCATTTCTATATGCCGTAAACAAACTGTTCTCAACTTCTACCGTTAGTTCTCCATCTCAACTAACTTCCGTTTTCGCGCGTTCAAGCTGACGCATATACATAGTAAGCGATTGCTTATAATTACCTTCAGAAAGAAGAAAGTCTCATAAATTTGTTGAATCGAGTTTAGAAATAAGAAACTTCGTTTGATCAAACAAAGAAACTCATTTCCCAAGAAAATAATCTTTTAACAACAATTTATTTTTATGTAAACGGTCAATATTACCATCACTCAAAATACGAACAACCGCATTTGATATCTTATGATTTCATAAATGAGAAAGATGGGCAACATCCAAATCTCCTCACAGCTCAGTCAACATATTTCTCGTCTCAGCAGAAGAATCTTGCAAATTAGGAGTAGCAGCAGTATCTGTAGAATCCATTGAATAGTTGAAGAGTTAAAATTAATGTTAAAATAAATATGTCAATAAGTTTTACAAGAGAACATAAAAAAAAGAGGGAAACCCTCTTTTTATATGTTTTATAATTTTTACTATTTAATATTTCCAACACAGTATCTAGCATTAGGTTGTATAGGACAATCTCTAACACCCCATCATTCCTTGTATTTCTTTTCACACACACGATCAGTAATTTTCAGCTCTCCGTCAACATCATCTAAGTAAAAACTCATAATCTCAGAAATCAATCTCGGATCAGCATCAGCCTTGTACCTATATGAATATTTAACACAAACAATATCCTTTCAACTCGGACTTTGAAAACCTAAATCCTTAATATTAACATACTCATATCCATTAACCATCTTTTCATACTCTCTAGAGAAAATGCTTACAGAAGTTGGATTCGTGGCTCTACACTTATCGGGAGAAAGAACATTACAAGCTCAAGTATAATCTCTTGCTTCCATAGAAGCAAAATATTGTTTTACAATATTTCTTTGATCAGAGTTAACTCTTTCTACAAGTCTAGGTAACACTTCAATACTCGGAACATCTTGTTTGCTAATATCATCTGCATTCTCAAATCACTCATCGACACTACCTTGTTGTACCTTAACAGCAATATGTTGAGTATTTGAAACAGGCAAAGCAACTGATTTTTCACGTTCACTAGCTTTAATAACAATAATTCAAATAAGAGCGATAATAATCATCGCAACAGCAATTTGGATTACCAAATTATCATTTTTCATAAACGTAAAAATCAGGAAATAAAAACAAACTATTTACTCCAATCATAAAGAACCTTTTCTTTTTGACTAGTATGGTGTTTGAACTCAGCATGAAGTGTTTTTTTCTTTAACAGATTGCTCACAAACTCTAAGATTCATTGCTTCTGTGTAGGGTCATGCTTAATAATTCAACGCAAAGACTTGTAATCAACAGGATCCCAGTCTAAATTCTTAATAAGCAAATCTTTCTCTCATTTTTCATAGCACTCCTGAGAGCAAAATCAAAAATGTTTACGATAGGCTTTAGACGTTGCAATAATACGAGCATTACAAGGACTATAACGGCAATTTTCACAATTATTCGTCTTTTCTCACGTATAGATACACGTAGCTATGGTAGTATGTGTTCACTCTGATCAAATTGGACAACTCACACGTCAATCAAATGTATACAAATTTCCTTTCCAATTCCCATCATCAAACTGATTAGTATATTTAACCACTCATCAGTCCAATCAATAAAAATTATCAACTCCTTCTTCAGCAAGAAGAACAGAAAGCTTTTCACATCTAATTCATCAAGTACAATACATAACTACCTTTTTTCCTTCCAAAGATGATTTATACTTTTTAATCATCTCCTGTACATCACGAAAATTCAACGTTCAAGCGGGAATAGCTCACTTAAAATGGCCCAATTCCCATTCATAATCATTACGCATATCAAGAATTGCCCGTGAGTCATCTTCTTCATCTATAATACGTTTCAATTCCTCAATAGAAATTTGTTTATCTGATTGTTCAACTTGTTCTTGAGTAACTACTTTTCACATAGCAACTATCTCTTCACGATACCTAACAATCATTTTATCAAATTGATGATTTTCTACAAAAGTAGTCTTTACATCTAGATCATCTACATCATGAAAGTAAGGAGTTTGTTTAAGATAAAGTTTATATGCCATAATCTGTCCTTCGTTTCCTGTCAAAGTTGCACTAATACCTTCTTCTGAAATATACACACGTCCTTTCATTCAAATTCATTCACAAAACAATTTGTGTTCTGCAACCTGAGTTTGAGGATCAGAAATGTTCACAAACTTATAATACGTTAAAAGATGATAATCAGGTTTTTTCTTCATAAAGGATATTCAGAAAACAAAAACAATTGTTCATATGTAGTGATTTACTAACTTTTTGCAAATGCAACATAAATACAAGAATTGTCAATATTACACTTTCATTAACTCTTCA
>JAHDCT010000040.1 GCA_020629735.1 bacterium
CTATCAAGTAATGTTTTGTGATAACTCATGGCATCTTTTAATTCTAAAGTATCATGCTCACAGTAATTTCTCTACTTCAACCTGCTTTTTAAAACGATAAAAGGTTAGCTGAAGCCCAAATAAAAGAAAGGAAATAATAATAATTCATATCACTCAAATAAGTACATATGAAAACGTCGTCAAAAAATTTGTAAGATTAATTACCTGAGATGATCTATGTTCTTGATCTGAAAGCGCAAATCACTCTTCTGAAATATCATTTAGATTAAGTATAATATCTTCGTACTTCAACACGGCATCCTTTAGTCTACGGTAGTCAGCCTCATCTGAAAACTGCACATACATTGTTGGAGGTAGTGGATTTTCAATTCAGTATTTTTCAAAATTCCCTATTACATTTGGAAGGCGTTCTTCTAAAACATTAAAGGCATCTTCTTTTGAATAAAATTCAACATCCAGTCAAGCATCTTCCAGCTCTTCTTTCATATCAATTGCCTCAGCGTACACGAAGTCTTCAGAAAGATCTGTATCATTTAAATATAAATACACTCCTAGTTTTTCCCTTACATTATCTCAAAATACTTGGGTATTGTATGATAGGATTACTAATAAGTTTAAAAAGAAGAGCAAAAAACTTATGATTGCTGCCAATCATATTACTTGTTTTCGTGATGAACTAATCATTTGTCGTGTTGAGCTTTTCATTATACAGTAACGTCGGTTAAGATCTCAAATACTCTTCAAAAAGCGTTATTTTATCATCATAATATGTTAAATCCCTATCAAAACATTGGAGCTTTTCCTTGTTCTTATGATAGTACTCTAGGAAACGTTGTGCCTGAGCTTTATTTTTCTCTAGAATTGATATCTCAATAATATTAAGAAGTACCTCTGCATCGAATTTATTTATTTTGTGGGACTTCATGAGGAATTCCATCCCTTCTTCTCTATTTCCTAACCAATATTCACAAAGACCGTAACATCTCATTATTTCAGGATTGTCTCCATCAAGTAACTCTAGTGACTTTTGAAAGTATCTTTTTGCATCTTTCCAATGGGTCTTTTCCATTTCAAGTACTCACTTAATATACCAGCTCATAGCATCATCTTTTTGCGATGTCAGCAAAAAATCGACTGGCTTCTCTGCCTTTGAAATTTCTCCTTTTCTATATTCAATATCTGCCACTTGATACAACACTTCTTTACTTGTCGGGTTACGGACAAGCAGTGCATTTGCTTTCTTTAATGCTTCATCAAACCTTCACTGCTGTTTGAGAGCTTCTATTTCCTCTAGGACAATGGTGGGAGCACCGCTCATTCCTTTTGTCATTAAAATAAAACTATTATTACCTACTGCACTTTACTAACAACTAACATACTTGTCTTTATTCTTTTCCATTTTACCGTGATAGCAACAAGATTACAAGAAAGTTTCTCAAGTTCATACATCTTATATAGCCAATTTTTATAAATATGGTACGATATTGTTCTTTATGCTCGAGAAACAAAAAAACACTCAACTGAGTGTCCCTTTGTAGTATTTCTCTCATTGGATTTACTTCTTATTTATGTGTCACCTGTACACCAGGTCACATAGTTGGTGCTAACACAATCTTCTTAATTAGATTTCCTTTTACTCCTGTTGGTTTATTGTCCTCCATAGCATTAATAATTGACTCAACATTCTCAACAAGACTTTCATCAGCAAAGTCTAGCTTACCTACAGCAAGATGAACATTCCCTGTCTTGTCTAATTTAAATTCTACTCTTCACTTCTTTAGTTCGTCAATTGTCTTGCTTAGGTTTGCTGTTACTGTTCCTGCTTTAGGACTTGGCATAAGTCCTTTAGGACCAAGCTGTTTAGCTACTTTAGCTAAGCTTCTCATTTGATCAGCTGTTGTCACAAGAATATCAAATTTCATTTCTCCCTTGTCAATTGCTGTTAGCAATTCTTCATTTCCAATAATATCAGCTCATGCAGCTTTTGCTTCGTCTCTCTTATCATCAGATACGAACGCAGCAACTGTTACTTTCTTCCCTGTACCATGAGGAAGCACAACTGTTCCTCTCAACATTTGGTCATTGTATTTTGGATTCGCGTTAGTCCATACATGAAGTTCCAAAGCTCCAGTAAACTTTGAGTATGATACTTCTTTCACTAAAGCTACTGCTTCAGCCATTTCATACTTCTTTTCTGGGATAATCTTAGCTTTTGCTTCAATAAATTTTTTACCTCTTTTTGGCATTGCATTAATTGTAATAAGTTAAAGGTGGTCATAACGAGTAGTCTCTCCCACATTGGAATATGATCTTTATCTATTTCATCTAAGTAGATGATTGATTCGAAATTATTTCACTTCAATTCACAAACTCTTTGCTGTTCAGATAATACTTCTCTTTACTGAATCTCTCTTGTTTGTGTTCATTACTGGAAGCTTGATATCAATAATTTCTTCAAGATCAGCTTCGCTAATTGTCGCAACCTTTACTTTGTTAGGTTCTCCAGATCATGACTTCACTTGAGCTTTATATTTCAAAAGTGATGAAGTAACTGGAGGTTGGATATCCATCTTGAATGATCTATCCACGAACACTGTAATATGCACTGGAACGAGTATTTCAGCTCATCCATACTTTTGCATAGTTTCCATTGTAGAATCGTTAAATTTCTTAACAAATTCACCAATGTTAATACCATGCTGACCAAGAATAGGTCAAATAGGTGGAGCTGGAGTAGCCTTACCAGCTGGCATGTGTAGTGTAAACTGTACCGTAATTTTTCCTGCCATAGCAATAAATTAAATTATTAAAAGCGGTGATGTTGTCTGTATGAAAACGCATTTTCATCTTACAACTCTAACAAACTACTCATCTCATCTCGCAAGCTGAGATTCCTACTTTGCTAGTGATCGAGTTTCCTCTCCCGCACCAACATATGTTATAACATATATCCATTATTACATTCTCACATAGAGAATACTTTAGTAGATAGCATCAAACCACCCCTTCAATTTTTCTTTGTTTTCTCTTTTCTGATACCAATCCTTATCGATTTGTATCAACCACGAGTCTCATCAGAAGAATTGTACTAAGAATATTTCTTTCAAATTACTCTTATATGTTGGCAGTTCGATTTTCGTTACTCTCTCTCAAAAGAGAAGATTATTTTGTA
The DNA here is from genome assembly GCA_020629735.1 of bacterium. GTDB lineage: Bacteria > Patescibacteriota > Gracilibacteria > Absconditabacterales > Absconditicoccaceae > JAHDCT01. Next base: position 3,173 of record JAHDCT010000040.1, read on the forward strand.
TAACCACTTGGTTAGTAATGTCAACAGCAGATCCTCACAAAAATCCTACAATTCCTGCGATGTTTTGCTCAAATGTTCATAGAAACACGAAATGTGTGTTATTCACGTTCTTTAGTATATATGAATAATTATCTTCAAGATTTAACATATCCAATAATTCCATTTTCCCATCCCATCTTCGCGTATTGGGAATTACCTCAGTAGAGGCTTTTCCAGAGACGGTCGTCACCGTTGTTGCTGCCTGATTAACAGGAAGTACCGATGCTGATGTATTACTTAGATTGGTGGTTAAATTTACTGGATTTGCAGAAGTTCCAACATTAATTGAAGGAATCTGTGTTGTCCTTCCAAAAAGAAAGTCTGTAGAGTAAAATGCTCTTCCTTGAGCATCTTTGATTATATTTGGATTTGTGCTTACTGTCGTAGTTGTTGTAACTTTTGATGAATCATTTACTGTCTGACTTTCTTGCTCCACAATTAATGGCCTCTTATCTGTATTTTGAGACTGAATTAATGTATCTGATCAAGATGTAACTTGCGTTCATGCATAGACATCGTCACTTTTACTATTGTTACTTATCTGCCCATCCCAGGCTTTATCTTCTTTGTAAATAATTGGAGCTGCAGATTGCTCTGCAGTAGTAGTTGAAGCTACAATCTCTGGACCATGTATATCAAAAAAAATCACATACACTAACAAGAGTGATGCTAAGAGAACTACCAGTGACCATCAAATGGTTCTTGTTTCATCCATGAGAATATGGTACTAAAATCTCAGCTAGAGGCAAATAAAAGTCAGATTTCACCTTGCCAAAAGGTGGTATCTCTATCAAATACTTGATAAAATTCGTTCTTTCATAGATCTATGTATTTCAACAGGAGAAAAGCTCACTACGGGACACTCATCTGGATGTCGATCAAGTATGTGTTTTACTATTTTCTCTTTCTTTGCATCAATTGTATATGCTGCAACATTCCAATATATTTTTTCACATAACTCCTCCTTCCACCAATAATGACATAGTCACTTATCAATAAAAGTTCCAGCTACTAATTTCTCTTTTACTAAAAACTGAGAAAGAGCTTTCGCTTCCTTCTCAGTTGGCACTCACACACGGAGAAAATTAAACATACGTTATGTGTATGTATAAACTTAACTTACTCTTTCAACCTTATCAAAGGTTAACATCACTGGAGTATTTCTTCATAAAATCTCAACATTTACATACACCATTCACTTAGCTACATCAATTTCAGTGATAACTCACTTCATTCCATTAAAGTCACCATCCTTAAGCTCAACGACATCTCCTTCTTGGAATGGTACAGCAAACTCTGCTCTTGCATTTTTTTCTTGAATATAGTCAACCATATCTTGGTACTCTTTTTCACTCAATGGAATTGGGCGGATCTCAGCTCCAACGATCAATCTTACACCAGGAGTATTTCTAATGATATACCAAACTTTCTCGTTCATCTTAGACTTTACGAAAACGTATCCTGGGTAGAGTTTCCTTTCCTTAATTACTTTTTCACCTTTTTTATACAAAACTTCGCGCACGATTGGATTCAGATAATCAATAATTTCTGTTCCCATTTGTTTCTTCTTCACTCTTTCGATAAGATGATCAATTACGAGTGATTCCTGACCAGAATTTACACTAATCACGTACCGCCTGTATTGATTGTCTTCAATCTGTTTTTTAATATCAATTGGATCTGACATACTATTGAATGATGGAAAATAAGATAAATCTGTTTTTCTTTATAGTCTCTAAACTTGTATAACACCTCATTCTATATTATTTAGAATGCAGCTGACAAGGTATCATAAATATACCCGTATACTTTCCCGAATACTCCATCATAGAGTGAGAAAATAAGTGCTGAGATGATTACAACAAGAAAGATAATCATAGTTAAATTAATAACTTCAGCATTAGTTGGCTTCTTTACCTTTTTTAAGGTATCCAAACTATCGTAAAAGAATGAAAGCATTACACTATGTACAAAAATAAAATACCTTACTCATATAGTTTAGGAGGCATGTTTTTAATTTTCCTATAACTACAAGCTAGATAATATTGTCCTTCAGAAAACCAAAGACAAAAAAAAATGGTCACCCATTTAACTTGGTATATAGTAATGTGGGTTTATTGCAAGCGAAAGTACTTTCAAAAGACTTCTCTTACAGATTTTTTTATTACAATTTTCTTCATTTCTTATCTCTTCTACTTTTTACTCTTTATTTACAATTTGCTCTTTCATATTTGTCATCACCTGCAATACGAACTTATCAGCTAATCTATTACGTTTTTCATACTCATCGGTTGACATAAACACTAACTTTACAGTGTCTGTATGATATCTACTAAAAATATGATTAATATCGAACTTTATCTTATCTGTCGCTTCTCTTTCTCATACGTCATGCACTATCACTAAATCCATGTCATAGATATAACCAAACATGTTTCAAAGATAATATCTCTCAACAACCGTTCACTCTTGCCTAAAATACTCAAGCAACTCTTGCTCGAGGGTAAAGAGAAAGATAGCTTTTATATACTCATCGATTCCTTCGACAAGAAATATGCACCATCTATTATTTTCCTTATCTACTTTTATCACACCAGCTTCCTCTAATTGATCAACCTGCTTTTTAATAGCTGGAAAAGACCAAGACAACTCAGCTTCAAAAGCGCGTACAGAAACTCCTTGTCTACGAAAGACGAGGAATTTTAGTATATCAGTCTTAGTTCTTGATCAAAAGAGTTTATCAAGGTTCATGTACATCAAAATGAGTAAGAGCGACTCATTCAAGTCGATTTTTATCTAGCCTATGTGATAATAGTATACAGAATCTCTTGAAAAAAACCAATAAAACAAATTCACAAATTTGTTTTGTTCGAGGAATCTTCTCTTTGTGCTTTAGCCTCGCTTCCATCGTCCTTTAATAGAACTTCGAAGTAAGCTCTCTGTACTCTTCTTCAAGTATCTAGTTTGATATAAGCTATTTGTATTACTCAAATTTCACAATACATGTATTTGATTTATACACTTGGACTTGGGAATGCGAGTGACATGTTTTCAACCTCTTTCATTAACTTAACTAAAGTCTCTGGGTTATCATGCATCTTAAATGCAGTATCCATCCAGTCTACAACCTGCTTAATTTGTTCTCCCTTTAATCATCTTGTAGTCATCGCAGGCGTTCAAATTCTTAGACCTGAAGGCTTAAACGGGGGATTTGGATCATCAGGTATTGTGCTCTTACTTGTTGAAATCCCGATCTCGTCTAAAGCTCTTTCCGCAATTCTTCCATCAATTCATGTTCCAGAAAAATCAACTACTATCATATGATTATCAGTTCATCACGTCACTAACTTATATCACTTACTTAAAAATGATTCAGCCATAACTTTGGCATTTACGAGAGTTTGTTCTGCATATGCTTTAAACTCAGGTTGACTAGCTTCGTGAAGTGCTACTGCGATTCATGCTATAGTATTCATATGAGGTCATCCTTGTACTCATGGGAAAACAGCTCTATCTAAACGTGTTGGAATATTTTCTATCGTATTTTCTGGTTTCTTTAATGGATTACCTACCTTTCATTTTGACAAAATAAGTGACCCTCTCGGCCCTCTCAGAGATTTATGAGTTGTTGTCATCATCACATGAAAACCTGCATCAAATGGGTTAGCAAGAACCCCAGCTGCAATTAATCATCAAATATGTGACATATCTGCCATCACTACTGCTCCTACTTCCTCTGCAATTTCTGTAAACTTCGCGTACTCGAGTTCTCTAGGATACGCACTAAATCAAGCAAGGATTATTTTTGGTTTATGCTCTTTAGCTAACTTTCTTAAATGATCAAAATCAATTCCACCTGTCGTCGCATCTTTCATTCCATAACGGACAAAATTGAATATTTTCCCCATAAACGTAACAGGGTGTCCATGAGTCAGATGCCCACCATGTGTCAAATCCATTCATAAAACAGTGTCTCCTGGCTTCAATAAACCAGCGTAAATGCAGATATTTGCTGCTGCTCAAGATAATGCTTGAACATTGGCATGATCTGACCCAAACAGTCAACATGCTCTCTCAATCGCAAGTTGTTCAATTTGATCGGTATATTCCTGTCCTCCATAATATCTTTTTCCCGGTGTTCACTCTGCGTACTTATTCGCTAGTGTGCTTGACTGGGCTGCAAGTACCGCTTTTGATTGATAGTTTTCACTTGCTATAAACTCCATACCAACTGATTGTCTCTTTTCTTCTCAGAGGATGATTTCATACGCTTTAGGATCTACTTTTTGAATTTCATTGTACATAGGCATTACTTTAAAAACTAAACATTGCACAAAACATGCATGCCTAAACATAGGAAAATCTATCCTGAAAAAAAGTGAAAGACACTCATTCTTTAGAACTACAACATTATCTATATTGTTTTCTTTTGTATCAACATTTTCTTTCAGAGAGGTAATATATATTGCCAAAATTAGACTACCTTATAATCATTTGTCGACTTGTAAAGCTATACCCACCTGAGAAGGCACGTCATACCTTGAAAAGATAGTCATAATGATGCATATTGAGATGTATACATTTTATTTTGTTTTTGATTATGACTACAGATCTAACACAAAAAATTCTTTGAATTATCCGTGCAATTGCTTGAGCACTCATTTTACGAGCTTGAATTAGCAAGCTAGGAATGATGTGAGACATGGCTGGTATGGAACAGGTATGAGGTGCCGCTGAATCACTCATTCCTTTCCTCTGAGTTATCTCAGCTAAAGTACGATTTTATGTTGCTATGATTTGACAAATCCTTTCAGGGGCCTGACTTCTTTTTGGATACAAAACTAAGAGCTCAGCTATAGTTGCAATTATCATTATGGTGTTTGCATGGAATGTTATCGGATGGAGTATGAACCCGAAACTCCTTTTCATTATCCTCGGGTCACTTCTTACGTTGTTTATGTGAGCTGGAGACTTCTCTTTAGACAAGATGCTTTGATGAACACTTACTAAGGCTGCTGGGGTTGCTTGATGAGTTGCTGCTGGAGCCGCTGATATGGCGTGATCTGTTGTTGATACAGCTAAAGATACAGCTGATTCAGTTGTTGATGGCGCATCAGGTGTTGTTGGTGACGTTGCTTCTACAGCTACAGATGCTGCTGGTTCAGTTGTTGATGGTGCATCAGGTATGGTAGAAAACCTCACTGATAAAGCTGGTGATCTTGTTGATAAAGCTTGAGATATGGTGTGATGAGCATGAGGTCTTGTTTGAGATCTAGCTGAAAAAGCTGCTGATGTCGTAGGTGATGTTGCTGATGATGTTGCTGACAAAGCTAAGGATATGGTTACTCAAGCCGCTGACAAAATTGATGATGCAACATGATGAGTAGCAAGTTGAATTATCGATAAAGTTGAAGAGGTTGCTTGAGATATGATTGACAAAGCTGCTGATGCTGCTGAAGATCTAGCAGATAAAGTACTCGATAAAAATGAAGAAGAGAAAGAATAATCTTCTTATATTTACTCTATATAAAAAATGTCTCGTAAGGCTGGTTCCCTACGAGACTTTTTTTAGATGAATACATCTGAGACGAATTTACATAGAACTGAGATAGAGTCGAATAATATCCTGGATTTATACAATCTGTTCGCTTACTTATTATTCAAACTCTACTCAGAACTATGCTCCCTGCACTACCATGAGAAATGAAGTTGGGATTTTTTTTATTTCTTTGATA
>JAHDCT010000041.1:0-1790 GCA_020629735.1 bacterium
AATTGACCAATCTGACACTTGCTAATGAACTCATATCCGAGCAAGTTATCTAAATGGTTTCGGAGTGCCCTAAAGTTGATGATCATATACACAAATAGCATTTGTAAAAGGATTTTGCAACTTTAATACGTGAAAAAAGGTTGTTGATACAGTTACTATAGATAATCATGAATATTCTAGTTACAAGATTGCTGAAAAATTTCTAGATGTTGGTGACTTTATTGGAGTAAGTTGAGAACTTTTTGAAACAAAACATGGAGAAATAACTATTTTTGCAAATGAATATCAACTACTGTCAAAAGCTCTTCGTCCTATGTGAGATAAATGGCATGGAATAAAATGAGAAGAAAAAGTATATAGAAAAAGATATTTAGATCTAACGATGAATGATGAGACCTATGAAAGATTTCAGCTAAGATCAGATTTCGTAAAGTTGCTCAGAGAATTCTATCGACAAAATAACTTTGTTGAAATAGAAACACCAATCTTATGAAATGCTGCAAGTGGTGCTGCTGCAAAACCATTTACAACTCACCACAACGACTATGACCTAGATGTATATCTAAGAATCGCTCCAGAAATTGCGCTAAAGATGGCAACTGGATGAAGGTTTGAGCGTGTTTTTGAAATTTCAAGAAACTTTAGAAACGAAGGTTCAGATCCATCACATGTACAAGAATTTACTTCTGTTGAACATTATACTGCTTATTGGAACTATGAAGATAATATGGATTTTACTGAAAAGATGTTTGATTATATTTTTGAAAACCTAGGTATAGATCGTGTTCGCCAAGTAAAAGATAAAAATGGAGACAGAAGAAAAATTGATTTCACAGTACCTTGGCCAAGATTAGACTATGTAGAACAAATCAAGAAAGACAGTTCGATAGATGTCAGTAAGTATTGAGCAGAAGACGAAGAACAGTTAAGAAAAGACATAAAAAATGCTTGACATAACTGGGAGTGAATAGAAGTGCAAACAACTGCCACCATGATAGACTACCTATACAAAAAAGTAACTAGACCTAAAATTCTAGGTCCAGCATTCATTTATAACTATCCTAAAACTATGCAACCTCTCGCGCGTCAAAGCGATGAGAATGAGAACATAGTTGAACAGTTTCAAGTTGTAGTGAACTGATGGGAGATAATTAAAGCTTATTCGGAACTTATCGATCCAATTATTCAGCAAGCTAACTTTGACGAGCAGGCCTCAGCAATAGAAAGGTGAGATGACGAAGCAACAAGTGAAGATAAAGATTTTATTACGGCATTAGAACACGGAATACCATGTCAATCTGGATGGGCTGTGGGAATAGATAGATTCATAACATTAATCACAGAGCAAGACAATCTGAGAGATAGTATTATGTTTCCTCTCATGAAGCCAGAACATGGTGCATGAGAGACTATGTGAAAATCCAAGAAAACAAAACTTGCAGTTGCTCTTGTTAATAAAACACTAGCAGATGAGCCATGGAAGCAAATGAACACTGTAGCACACTTAAATGCAGCGTTTTGAGCTAGAATGGGGAAAAGTTTATTCCTTCAAGACGTAGTAACAACAAAAGATGATGTTGATATAAAATTAAATATTCAACATGCGATTATGATTAAGGAAGTTGAAAGTAATCAAAAAACAGGAGAACTTATTCAGAAAGCACAAGACAGTGAGCTTGAAGTTGCAACGTTTACCTCAGAGATGATTTCAACAACCGATGATAGTAAAGTAAGTGCAGAAACAGCAAATAAGATGCATGAAGAAATAGATTATTTATGAGTGCTTATTT
>JAHDCT010000041.1:1800-8942 GCA_020629735.1 bacterium
CGGGTCGGATAAAAATCCCAGTCCCCTTGCCATTGCTTATTTTCGGAGATAAAAAGAAAGTAGAGGAGTTAACAAAAGACTTTCCTTTATATTCAAACAATGTCTCAGAAGAAAAAACTAAGACAACTGGAGAATCAATAAAAGTTCCTACAGAAACTATCTCATCTGAATGCACAATAGAATCAGCTGAAAATTTAGCTGAAAAATATCTAACAGACACAAGAACTCATTGCCAACAAGTATGAAAAATTATGCGCTATTTTGCCCAACAGCTTTGAGAAGATGAAGAAAGACGATATATTGCATGACTACTACATGATATTGATTGGGATGTTATTTGAAAAAATCCAGAGGAGCACCTATGAGATAAGTTTCTGGAAATTGTAAGCGAAATTAGCATGGATGATGAACTCATTAGCGATATTAGATCTCACTACGAAGAAAAATGAGTACCAGTTGACACCACGTTGAGAAAATATTTAATTTCCGTTGATGAATTAAGCTGATTCCTTTATGCCTACTCATTGCTAAGACCAACACAATTTGAAGGTATGGCACGAAAATGAATCAAGAAAAGGCTAAAAGACAAAGCATTTGCTAGGGGAGTAGATAGAGATCACGTTCAATATTGTGAAAAATACTTAGATATCCCACTGCAAGAATTTGCTCTCCAAGTAGTAGAAGCTATGAAAAACATATAAATAATATTGACATAAAACAATAAAATTGTATACAAGTGCTATTTAGCATTTTGTACACATGAAAAATACACTTCTTCTCATAAGTACTCTCTTACTATTAACATGATGCTGAGGAATTAGCAAAGACGCTCAAAATTTCTATACTCTTTGAGAAAAAGCATTCGAAGAAAGATCATACGATATGGCAATAGAGAAACTAGATAAAGCAATCCTACTGGAAGAAAAATATTCTGACGCATACTTACTAAGAGGAAAAGTATATCTGCACAAGAGGAACTACGCAGAATCGCTCTTAAACTATGACAGTGTTCTTCGTCTAGACAAAACATCTTTAGAAGCGTTACTATGAAAAATCAAAGTACTAATGTATCTAGAAAAGTACACAAGAGCTGAAGAACTGATAAATTCAGCAATTGAATGAAATAAAGAAAATCCAAGTTTACTTGTTCAGAAAGGTTTTCTAGAGTATATACTTGGGAATAAAAAGTCAGCTGAGAAATACTATAATCACGCCTTAGAAATAAATCCAAATTACCTGCCAGCATTGCAAAATAAGTGAGTTCTGCTTTCAGATGAAGAAGAGTTCAAAGACTCCCTTGTCTATTTTGATAAAGCGCTAGCTCAAGAATCCTGAGACTACATTAACTGGTATAATAAAGCAACGGTATTGAGTGACTTATGATTTAAACTATCTGATCCTATCTATAGCAACAAAGCATTAGACTATTACAAAACGGCCTTAGAATTAAACCCATGATACACTGAAGCGCGTTTGTGACAGGCAATAACACTCTATGACTTACAAGAATACGATCAAGCACTCTCAGTGGTTAAAAAAGCAAACATTATGAATCCCGACTCTCTCAATTGACTTTACTACCAGTGACTTATTCTAGCTCAGCTAGGTAGGAAAGACGAAGCTAGAAGCAGTTATAAAGAGCTCCTAGCTATAGACCCTGAACATATAAATGCACAAATAGAACTAGCAAATCTTAAATAAGAAAAAAGAGAAGAATAATTCTTCTCTTTTTTTATACTACGACGACTTTAATCGCTTTCCATTCATCTTTCTTAAACCAAATTTGGGGTTGTCAAACTTCACTATACAAACTTGATCCCAAACCTCCATTATACGTCAAGATCAAAAAAGCTTATGAGCAACACGGTCTCATTCATCCCAGTTTTTAGACTTCTCAGGTACGTAACCACTAGCACCAGATAGATCATACATTTTGACAAGATGCTCAGGAAGTTCATCAACAAATCTAGAAACAGGGTTATTCTTTATCTGTCATCGTTGTAACCTGCTCTTGGCATAACTCATAAAGAGATGGTCTTGGGCCCTTGTAATAGCAACATACATTCACCTTCTTTCCTCTTCTAATTCTGCATCATCAAATGCTGCCTATGGAAGTGGAAAGACATTCTCTTCCAATCATACGATGAAAACATAAGGAAATTCCAATCCCTTTGATCAATGAACCGTCATCATTTTAATTGCCTCTGCATCCTCAACAGAGGCCTCTTCAATACTTGTCATCAGAGACACCTCTTCAAGAAAAGCTGAAAGACTCTCTGCTCATGCCATATCAAACTTTGAAGCCATATTAATAAGTTGACTTAAGTTTAACATACGCTCATCAGCTTTATCTCTTCATTCTTGCTTAACAAGCCAATTCTCATACTGAATAGACTTTATAATTTGATCTAATAATTGAGCAGGAGTAAAAAGAGTAAGTTGTTGAGTAACGGACTTCATAATCTCATTAAATCTCTTAATCTTGGTTTGAGCAGCAGGCTTTAATCATGCAATTCAATCGTCAACCGAAGAAATAAGCTCAGGAAGTCATATATCAAGCTCTCAAGCTTTAAGTTCTAATTGCTCAATAGTCGTTTTTCAAATCTGGCGAGCCGGAGTATTAATAATTCTTTTAAGGGCAAGCGAATCAGAAGGATTTAGAATAAATTTAACATAAGAAAGTATATCCTTAACTTCTCTCCTTTCAAAGAATTTCTGACCTCAAATAATTTTATAAGGAATCCTATCAGTTATGCACACCTGCTCAAAAGGAGCAGATTGGGCATTGGTTCTATACAGAAGAGTAAAGTCAGATCGTGATTTATCTGCTTCTTCTTTTAACTTAGTTATCATGTCAATTATTTGAATTGCCTCGTCTCTTTGATCAGAGAATCAAAAGACACGAATATGTTTTTCTCAATTTCTGTGAGCTACGACATTTTTCTCATATTGGACTTTATTCTTTTTAATAATTGCATTCCCAGCCTCTACAATATGAGGTAAAGATCTATAATTAACTTCCAATTTATAGGTAACCATATCTGGTCGCCATTTCTTTAAATTAAGAAAATTAGACATAACAGCTCAACGCCAGCGGTAAATTGATTGGTAATCATCACCAATAAAAGTGATCGTTTGCTGAGTTCACTTACGCATCATAGACTTCATAAGCTCAAACTGTATGGTATTAGTATCTTGAGCCTCATCAACAAGAATATGGTCAAATGAATCCTGCCATTTCTGAAGAATTTCTGGTGAATTTTTAAAAAGGAGCTTTGGCAACAAAAGTAAATCATCAAAATCAAGTGCGTTAGATTGCTGGCATTGCTTTCGATATTCTTGGTATACTTCAAGTATTCGTTCTTCCGCTTGTGATTCACAGTGAAGTCAGGCCTGATCTGGGATATATCATTTGTTTTTCCACTCAGAAATAGTTCTTTTAGCATCTTTATGATCTACCATTTCTTTCATCTCTTTTTTCTTAATGATAGACTTAATCAAAGAGACACTATCTGAAGAATCATAAATAACAAAATTTTTCTTCCATCATAATCAGATATGATCAATATCAATTTTCAAAATCTTTAAAAATACTGAATGGAAAGTTCAAATCCGAGGAAAGTCTTTTTCAGTTAGTGAAGCTTTGGTCGACCTGTGTGAATCATTTCAAGAAAGCAAATCGTCAAAATCAGAAGTACCAACTCAGTCATCTGATTGTCATTCAGTTGAAATGTCCTCAATTATTTTTGTTAATCTTTCTTTCATCTCTCAAGCAGCCTTATTAGTAAAGGTAACTGCAAGTACACGTTCAGGAGGAACTCAAACTCAAGAAACCAGATAAGCAATCTTATAGGTCAAAGTTCTTGTCTTTCCAGATCAAGCTCACGCTAAAATCAAACTATTTCAATCAACATGAGTTGCAGCACTAAATTGTTGATCATTTAGCTTATCTTTTAAATAAGGAAGAAGGTTTTGAGTCATAACACACATTTAATACAAAAATAGAAACGGATCTTATCTAGAAATAAAATGAATTAGTTCTAGACAACACTTCATACAAAAATACAGAAAGTGTAAATAAATTACAGACAAAAAAACAAAAAAAGAACCCTACAGGGTTCTTTTTCATAGGAAAATCATCAAATTTAGAAAGGAAGATCATCTTCATGTTCAGTAGACTTTGCCTCAGGAGTAGAAGTTGATGAATTTGGTGGTGTTGCAATCTCATCATTCACTTCACTCAATTTTCCAAGCAGTTAAGGAATTATACCATCTTCAGTTATATTCTCTAGCCTTCGAATTTAAACTTACAGAAACGATATCACCAACTTGATAAGCAGAGATCAAACTAACTTTATCACCCCAAAGATCAAAAACTATTCCTCATTTATACTCACTATCTCTGTTTTCCTCAAGAACGATAGTTTGTTTCTGCCTATCTCATCATCAAGTAGAAATAGTTTCTAAAGGAAGGATATGAAGTATTTTTCACTCGTAAATCATGCAAATACAATAAAAATTAAAAACAATTACATATGTAGGCAATTAAAAGTCAATTTCAATATCTACAGACAAGATAATTATGAAGCAAATATTTCTTGTAAAGACTTCAATCACTTTTCATCAATCTTATAAGCATTTCCTCACACGAACACTTCAATAGATCATGATGAAGCTTTAAGTAAAGTACTGATTTTCTTTAGTTGTTCAATATCATCAGGCAAATCAAACTCAAATGAATTTCATAAGTCAAGACTCTCTATAGTATCATCACCAGTAACAACTTGTGAAGACACATCAGGTATTTGGGCTTGAGATTCATGAGTTGAGACAACCGGCACATAAGCTTCCTTCTTTTTCTTAGGTGAAATTTCAACTTGCTGACTCTTAAATCTTTCAGCCCTAACTTGAGTAACTGTCTCCTGTTCCTTATATTGATTATTTCCTTTTGCTTTGTTAATAAGCTGTTCTAATGAATATAACATAATATGGTCAGGCCTAGGACGTCTTCCTTGATATCAACTCACTCATATAACCATAAAAGTTTCTAAATCTAACTTATCTTTAATATAGAATTCTATTTCTCATGAAATATCTTCAATTTTTATGAAAAAACCTTCTCACCACCTATTTCTTGTAATTTCTTTAATGTATCACATGCAGGTAAAATCACCGTAATTTTCTTTATCCTTAAACATAGAAATAAATCAGTACTTACCTCTCAAAAATGAATAAAGACCATCTAATGGATGTCATGAAACAAATGTCTTATAAGCTTGTCGTTCCATCTTCAAAATTTCAAGTTTAGTAGGTGTCACAACGGGAGTAAGTTGTAAATCAGATCCTTCAACAGTGGTCATAGCAAAAAGTCCAGCTGATTGTCATCAAGCTTCTTCAGTTTTACATCGGTCTAAAATCTTGGGAATATTCTCTCGAAGAGTTTTACGATCATAGAAACTATCTAATGCTCATGCTAAAATAAGTCACTCTAAACTTTTTTTATTAACATATTCCTTATTTCTTGAAAGAAAATCAACTAAATCCTTGTATGGTCATTTTGACTCCCTTTCTTCTTCAATGTGTCTAGAAACCTCAGATCAAATTCATTTAATAGCATTAAATCACAAAATAATAGTGTTATCTACGGCTGCTACATGAGCATAAGCTTTGTTCACATCTGGTAAGTAAATTTCATATCAACTCATCTTAATTTCATCTATTAAGAGCGCTAACCTATCAGTATTTTCCTCAGAAGATCTCAAAAGAGCAGCATGAAACTCATTTGGGAAATGAGCCTTTAAATAAGCAGTTTGGTAAGAAATATAAGCGTAACAAGCAGCATGAGACTTATTAAATGAATATCTAGCAGCAGGTTCAATCATTTTTTCGTAGACTCGTGTAGCTGTTTCATGTTTATATCATCTGTGTTCAGCTGCTTTAGAAACAAATTCTTTTTTAATCTTCTCAATTAATTCAGCAATTTTCTTACCAACTCATTTTCTCAATTTATCAGCTTCAGCCATGGAAAATCAAGCAAGAGACTGGGAAAGACGCATAAGTTGCTCTTGATAAACAGCAATTCAATAGGTTCCATCCATCAAAGGTCACAGGTCTTCTTCCAGTTTTTTCTTTTCTTCTAACATTACTTCTTCTGAGTACTCACTCTTTAACAAACTTTTTAAATCAGGTTGCATATAATTTACCTGCTCAATTCAATGTTTTCTGTCAATGTAGTTAGGAATAAATTCCATAGGACCAGGACGATACAATGACACCATAGCAATAAGATCATCAAATTCAGTTGGTTTAAGTTTCTTTAACCATTGCTTCATTCAATCAGATTCAAATTGAAACACTCATGACGTATCACCTTTCCAGAAAATTCTCTTGTACACGAGTTCATCATCTAAAGGAGGATGAAACAACATGGTCTCATTAAATTCCTTAAACATAGGATCTAAATCAATATTATCTTTTTTAGACCTTGCCGTAATAATCTTTATAGTATTTCTAATGATGCTAAGATTCCTTAGTCATAAGAGATCCATCTTTAAAAGTCAGATGTTTTCAATTGTTCATCAATCATACTGAGAAACGACTCTTTCTTCGTCTCTTCTAGAAGACCCTCACTTAGGAGGATGCTGTATAACAGAATAGTTATGAGTTTCCTCAGGAGCTATAATCATACCGCAAGCATGAACTCATGTCTGCCTTACCGTACCTTCTAAGGCTTGTGCATACTCTATAATTTTTTTCAGTCTATTATCATTGGCAATTGCTTGTTGTAACTCCTTATTTTCATCAATACTTTTTTGAATAGTTTTTTCTGAAATCATTCACGCAAGCCTGTTGGAATCAGAAAATTTAACTCACATAACTCTAGCAACATCCTTAAAGGCAGCTTTAGCAGCAAGTGTCATATAAGTTCCAATATGAGCTACTTTTTCCTGTCCATATTTATCAGAAATATATTTAATTACTCTATCTCTTTGCGTATCTTCAAAATCCGTATCAATATCTGGCATCGAAATACGAGCCGGATTAAGAAATCTTTCAAAAATTAAATCATATTGAAGAGGATCCAAATCAGTAACTCATATAACATATGACATTAATGATCAAGCACACGATCATCTTCAAGG
>JAHDCT010000042.1 GCA_020629735.1 bacterium
ATGATGACAACGATGGAACACCAGATGATGAGGAAGGAGATCAAGATGGAGATGGGTTACCAGATCATGAAGATGAGGATGATGATGGAGATGGAATGCCCGATCAGGAAGACGCAGACCCAAATGATGCTGATGTAGGAGGAGATTCTGATGGAGATGGGATTTCTGACGATGACGAGCTTGCTAATGGAACTGATCCTGATAATCCAGATAGCGATGGAGATGGAGTAAATGATGGTGATGAGTTAGATAATGGGACAGATCCGAATAACCCTGATAGTGATGGCGATGGTGTTACTGATGGTGATGAAATTGATAATTGAACTGATCCAAATGATCCTGACACGGATGGTGATGGAATTAACGATGGTGATGATGATGAACCAGTTGGGCAGGATAGTGATGGAGATTGAATCTCAGATGAAGATGAAATTGAAAATGGAACTGATCCAAATAATCCAGATAGTGATGGAGATGGAGTTTCTGATCTAGATGAATTGAATAACGGGACAGATCCGAATAATCCTGATAGCGATGGAGATTGAATTTCTGATGGAGATGAACTTGCTAATGGTACGAATCCAACTAATCCAGATAGTGATGGAGATGGTGTTCCAGATGGTGATGAGCTTGCTAATGGAACAGATCCGAATGATCCAGATAGCGATGGAGATTGAGTAAACGATTGAGATGAGCTAGATAATGGGACAGACCCGAATAATGAAGATAGTGATTGAGATTGAGTAAACGATTGAGAAGAATTAGATAACGGGACAGACCCGAATAATGAAGACAGTGATTGAGATTGAGTGAATGATGGAGATGAATTAGATAATGGAACAGATCCAAATGATGAAGATAGCGATGGAGATGGTATTCCAGATGGTGAAGATGATAATCCAAACGATCCAGATGACCCTAATGAGGATAATCCAGAAGATGAAGATGGTGAAGACGAAGAAGATGATGGCTGATGACTTCTTTGATGATGATGACTATGAGGAAACCCTGGTTCTGTTTGAGGAAATTCTGGAGATACAGGTAATAATAATGATAGTTGATGAGGGTGAGGATTGACGTGCCAAAATGAATTGAAATATTGTGAAGACGTTACATGTAAATGAAATCTCAAGGATTCTAATGGTAAACCTACTCCTTGTAAAAAAAATTGTGATTCCAGACTTGTAGCTTGTGCGAAATGTGTTATTGATTTAGCATGATTTGAGAAAGCTCAAAATAATTGTGCTTGTAAGCACTTTGATCATATATACTTGAACACAGACATTCCCTTTATTGGTCAATGTATTGAAAAAAGAATTGGGACAGACGGAATAAATGAAAGCTCTAATCCAGACTTAAATACCGCATTCCCAAGAATTGTAAGTTGAATTACGAGATTGATTATGTGACTTATTATTGTTGCTGCTTTCTTGGCTGTTGTTGTGTGATGATTTTTGATTACTGCAGCTGGACTTTCTCCTGAAGCGAAAAATCAATGAAAGAAGATTATTGTAGGAGTAGTTGTTGCTATTATGTTGCTTTGAGCTTCATGATTGATACTTAACTTGTTGAACCCTAATTTCTTTGGTAATACACCTCCGGTTGAGTGACAGACTGATACTTGAGCTGAAGATCGAGCTGATGATTGATGAAGTTCTACATGATGATCAGATTGATTTGCTTAATTTGAAAAATCACTTTCATTAGACATAAAAAACTATATACATTAAGCATTGTCGCTTATGAGTATCAATATATAGAGAAGTTTTCTCCTTCCCGATTTGATTTTTGTTTGTTTATTTTATAATTTTTTTCATGATTAAAGTTGAACCGCATAATTGATGATTTCTTTTAGGAGGAAAATTGTTTTTTGGAGAAGAATGAACTGATGAGCATATCTTTCTAGCTAAAGCTAAGGGAGATGTTATGAAGTATTGAGCAAATGCTTTTTCAAGAGTTGATTTTCCTGGTGAATATGATATTGATTCAGTTTGAATTAAGTGCATAGACGCTTGATCTGCCTTGCATTATATTATTTCGTTTGAGTGAGAAACAATTGCTTTGTTGCAAGCCGTTTCCGCTTTAGAAAAAGCTAATATTGATTGAATAGATACTTGGCTTGTTATGAATGATGAAGTGAAAACTGAGATTGAAAACTTGGAACTAGAAGGAGATGTTGTTGTTTTGTGAGCTGAGATTGAAGCTACTTGAGAGTAGTACTGTTATGTTGTTACATGAATTATTCCATCATCTTCTCAAAGTTGGTGTGTTGTGTATGAAACTCATGTTTTGTGTAGATATTCTCTTAGATTTTGTGTTTTGTTTTCGTATTTAACAACATCATCAAAGATGATGGTTGCATTTGGTGCTGCGTAGTTGAGAACTTGTATATAAAAATCTTTGTATAAATCTTTCTTAGCATCAATAAATATAAAGTCAAATGGTCGAGGAAAGAATTGTTTTGAAAATTTGATAAAATCGCCGTAGTAAATTATACTGTTTGTTAATGATACCTTTTTATGAAAATAGAGTGATTTCATATAAGAGGGAAATGAATACTCGCATCATATAATTTTTCATCACCATTTTGCTATTTGCTGTGCAATACATGCAGTACTGTATCAAATAGCTGATCCTATCTCTAGACAATGTGTTGGTTGGATCTCGTTAAGTATCTTTTCTATATATTGTCTAGTAGGATCATCTATTACAGGAATATTGTTTTGTAGAGCATATGTGTGCATTTCCTGAAGTATATTACTTCAATTGTATCAAACAGTTTGTGACATAATACTTGTATATAAAAACAAAAATAAATTAACTTTTGTACTTGTGCCTTCTTTTTATAGGTGGGAGTACTCATCACTCGACATTATAATTTTATTATATTATTTTCTATTTATTATGAACGATATAAATTCTAACATTAATTTCACTAAAAGTAAGTGAAAAATTTCTCCGAGATGAAGGAGACCAGGAAGAGGACCTTCCAAAAAAGGTAAATTTAAACCAATGAAGGTGCCAAGTAACGAAGCACCAAAAAAAGTAAATTTTAATATTAAGAAATGAGAAGTACCTGTAAAAATCTGATCACTAATGTGACTGGAAGAAGTAGGTCAGTGTATCTACATCGAGTACGAAAATGACATGATCATTGTTGATGCTTGAATGGAGTTTTCAGCTAATGAAACACTTTGAGCTGATTATATTATTCCAGATGTGAGATACGTAAAACAAAATATTAAAAAACTCAGATGAATTGTGCTTTCGCATGGACATCTTGATCATATTTGAGCTTTGAGAGATATCCTACCAGAGTTGGGGTATCCTATGATTTATACAACTCCTTTGACTTTGGGTATTATTAAAAAGACGTTTGATAACAAACGTGATATTGAAAAAATTAGATATAAGATTGTTGATCCTGAAGTTGATCTTTTGAAGCTTTGAGCTTTTACCATAGAGTTTGTTAATGTGAACCACAATATTCCTGAAACAATGGCTATGGCAATTCAAACTCCAAAAGGGCTTATTTTTAACTCTTCTGACTTTAAGGTAGATCATACTCCAGCGATTGGAGAACCTGCTGATCTTGCTAAGATCTCAAGAATTTGATTAGAAGGAGTTAAGTTGTATATCTGAGATTCTCTTTGATCAGGGAAAAAATGACCTACTAAATCTGAAAAGGAAATTGGTGATACCTTGGATGGTATTATTTCTAAGTCTACATGAAGATTGATTGTTGCAACGTTTGCTTCGAATGTATGACGTGTGATTCAATTAATTAATAGTGCGATTAAGAATGATAGAGTGGTTTTCCTTTCAGGAAGATCAATGATTAACAACGTAGAAATTTGCCAGGAACTGTGATATATAAAAGTTCCTAAATGATATGTTCGCAAGATTAATGGAGATATTGAAAATCTTCCTGATGAACGTGTTATGATTCTGTGTACATGAGCTCAGTGAGAAGAATTCTCTGCCTTAGCTCGTATGGCAAGAAATGAGCATACTCAAGTTATGCTGAGAGAAGGTGATACGGTAATGGTGTCAGCGTCTGTTATTCCAGGTAATGAGATTCAAGCTATGAATATGAAAGATTCTCTTGTTATGAGATGAGTGCATTTGATTACTAATGATGATATGGATATTCATGCAAGTTGACATGGTTGAGCAGAAGATCATAAATTGATGTTAAATCTTGTTAATCCAGAATACTTCTTACCATTTTATCTAAATGCTTATTTTAGATATGAGCATAAGAAACTTGGTATGGAGGTATGAGTTCCTGAAGAAAATATCCTTATGCCAAACGAAAATGGTTCGATTATTGAAATGTATGATAATGGATGTAAAATTGCTGACGAAAGATTGAATGTAGATACCGTACTTATTGATGGTAAGTGAAAAGGACATCTATCAGGTGAATATGTTATTAAAGCTCGTCAGATTATGGCTCATGATGGTATGGTTTCTCTGGTGATGAAAATTGATCCTGAGACAAGAGAACTTGTGTGAAATGTGCAAATTGAGTCTAGATGATTTGTGTATTCTTCTGAAGTAAGAAAAGTTCATACAAGTGTTATAGAATTTGTGAAATCTAAGTATACTATGTATGCTAAAAAGAGAATGGATATAAAAGATATTCTTAAGAAAATTAAAGATGACTTAGGAGAGTACTTAAATAAGGAGATTGGTCGTAACCCAATGGTTGTGCCTATGTATGTCTACATAACGAGAGATTGATTGGCTAAAATTCCTGCTCCGAAGAAAGATGAAGAAGTTGTTGGAATGACTCTAGAAGAACAATGAGGTGAAGAAAATACTTCTTCTAGTTCTTCAAAGAAAGTTGTTAAAAAGACAACGAGAAAAACAGGAACAAGAAAGAAAATAATTAAAAAAGCATAAAAATTTATAAAAGTCACCCAGAATCCACT
This sequence comes from bacterium, assembly GCA_020629735.1. Lineage (GTDB taxonomy): Bacteria > Patescibacteriota > Gracilibacteria > Absconditabacterales > Absconditicoccaceae > JAHDCT01. The sequence continues at coordinate 4,938 of JAHDCT010000042.1, forward strand.
TCCCTAATTTTTTTTGATGGTTTTTTTGAGTGATTTTACTATGCTGATTTCTTCTTTTGCTTAGCGTTGTATTGTATAACAAAAATCTAAAGGTGCTTAATGTGTGTTTTTAAATTTATGTTGAATTTATGAAACGTTTTTTGAGACCAGGTTGGATATTTTTGTACATTATTGGTATTGTTCGATTTTTGTGGGGATTTGTTTTTTCTGCTTTATGATCTGGGTGAAGCTTAGATCTTGATGCGCAAGTAACGGTAAAAGAATGAGAAACCTTACAGACTGTTTTTGATGAAGTTGCTTCGTGATTTTGAGCGTTGAAGCTGAAATGGTTTTTTAAGAATAATTCTGATCTATTAACAGTGTTACAACCATGAACCTATGTTTTTTCATGAACGTATAGTTATTCAGAATTTTTTGAAACGCTTGCCGCTGGTCCTCAGGTTGTTTATGATTCTATCACGGTGTTGGAGTGATGGAGCATTTACGATATTGATAGAGATCTGACCAGAAAATGATTAATTAAAGAGTGAGATTATATTAGTCTTGCTACAGACTCAGATATTATTCAAAGGTATACGGAAAGGTTTTCATTTCTTTCTCAAGCTGAGAAGGATAACGCATGACCTTTAGCTACTTTAGAATGATTTTTATACCCTGAAACGTATTTTATCGACAAAGATAAGAACATAGCTGATCAACTCATTTTTTTGCAGTTGACGTCTTATGAAGAAATAATCTGGGATGAATATTACGACCAGTTGGTGTGATTATCAGCTCAACTTAGTTCTGATTGATATGAGTTTGGCCTAAGTACATACGGAGCAATGAAACTAGCTTCTATCATTGAAAAAGAAGAGAGTAGTGATGCAAATAAGCCGACGATAGCAAGTATTTTCTACAATAGACTGAATGAAGGTATGCGTTTGGATGCAGATATTAGCTTGTGCTATGGTTTGGAAACTGCGTATGAGGATTGTCCCCCATCTGTGATTGTTCAACATTTGGATGACAGCTCTAATGAATTTAATACGAGAAGAAATTCCTGATTAACGCCTACGCCAATTGCAAATTTTCATTTTAGCTCTTTGATTGCTTTATTTGATGCTGTTCCATCGAATAACTTTTATTATCTTCATGATGAGAATTGACGCATTTATCCAGCTGAAACGTTATCAGAACATAATGTGAATAAAAGTAAATATATAAAATAGTTCATCTGTAGAATGACTATTGTATTTCTTCAGGAAAGGCCTATATACTCGATAGTATGTTAGGTTTTTCTTTTTTCTTGGAGAAAAATACTTTATTCAATATCAGCTTCTTAGTTAATGAAAGAGAATATTCTATCGTTAGTAATCGCTTTTATACTTGCTAGTTTGTTCTATTTTGCTTTTCGTAGTAATTTTTCTAACTTGCAAACTAATATTCAATGAGCTCAACAAGAGGTGCTTTTGTGAGATGTAATTGTGGATGTGTATAAAGATTCTTTGCAACTTAAATCGAATAACGAATTACCCACTATTGATGCAATGAGTTTGATGTTTTTTCGGAATGCTGATGAAGTAACTCCGCTTTTAACAAAAGTTGATAGTGTAGGGAATATGGATATTGCAGATCAATCTGCATGAAGAGCAAACATTTTTATGAGTAGTATATGAGGAATTGATGCTAAAGAGAAGATTTATACTTTGCCTGTTGAATGAGATTCAACGCAAATTACTATGTCAGACATAGTTTTTTACTTTGAAGATTGAAGCAGTGAAAGAGCTTCTGTAAGTACTAGATAATAATTGTTTACCTTATTTTACCTTCTTTTCGATGAGTATGAATTTGCGCCTAGTCTTCTTATCAATACTTTTCTTTTTTGGTATTGCGCCAGCTTCAGTGTTGGCAGCGTGAGCTACTGCTTTTGAAGTAACTCTTTCTGAGGATACTATTACTGCTTGAGAATTTGTTGATGTAACTATTAAAGCAATTGATGAATCTGGAGAGGTAGATGAAAATTATACAGAGGATATTTTTATTGAGGTTAAATGATTCGAGGCAGGTAGTCCTGATGTTGTTTTACCAGGATGAGGATATGGATATTTTGATGCATCAGATTTGTGAATAAGAACCTATTCAAAATGATTAACTATAAAGAAGCCAGGTACCTATGAAATTGAAGTGGTAGATTTGCTTGTTGATATTACCTGAGTTAAGTGATCTGCTGTTCTAAAGGTGAATGCTGTCAATGATGGTCCACCCCAAGGAACATTGACTATTAATACACCCTCGGAATGAGCTGTTCTTTCTGAAGACACTGTTTGAGTAATTGCCACGACCTCATTGCCAAATACACCAATTGTCTTATATATGGATGATGAGAAAATTCAGGAATGACTTTCTGATAAAAACTGAGATATTTCGATGAATATTTCTGGTATTACTGCTGGAGAGCACACCTTGCTTATGAATGCTGTAGATGTTTCATGAGCGATTATGGCGACGAGTTGACCTGTAAAATTTACTTATGAAATTGATCATTGAGCATTGTTTTTATGAGTTGAGGTTACTCCAAGTAATGAAGTATTGGAATGAGATAAAGTTACCGTTAAAATAACTACAGCTGATGTTGTTGATAGTGTTACATTGACGGTAGGTGAATGAGATCCTTTACCAACAAGTAAAATTTCTGATGGTGTTTTTCAAAAAGAACTACTTTTGGAAGAAGAGTGAACCTATCCTTTAGATATATGACTTTCTGTTGATTGAGCTTCAAGTACTCATGAAGATGTAGAGACCATAACAGTTAAAAAGGACGTGAAGGAAATTCTTACTTTAACTTATGAACCTCAATTAAACCAAAGTAAGGTTGATTTAGCATGGACATACATTTGACGTATTGATTATTTCAAGGTAGAGTATTGAATGACTAAGAATAATTTAGATAAATCATTGAAGACGACTATTGATAAGTGAACGATATTATTAACAGATCCTACGGTTACTTGGTATGCTATGGTTCATCCAACTGACGAACAAGGAACTGTTATTTGAAAGTCTTCTGAGATTATTACGATTGATCCACTTCGTGATCCGGATCCAATTTGTTGAAATAAGCTTATTGAAGAAGGTGAAGAATGTGATGATGGAAATACGGTAAACGAAGATGGATGTTCAAGCGTGTGTATTATTGAAACTTCTACTTGTGGAAATCGTAAGATTGAAATTTGAGAGGAGTGTGATGATGGTAATGAGAAAAATGGTGATTGATGTAGCGATGTGTGTACTATAGAAATAGCAACATGTGGAAATAGAGTTTTAGAGTTGTGAGAGGAATGTGATGATGGTAATGCAACTAGTTGAGATGGTTGTAGTGAATTATGCAAGATTGAGGCAGATCCAATTCCTACTCCTGAGCCAACACCGACTCCTACACCTGAACCAGAAATTTGTAATACGTGATGAATTGCTTTGAATACAAGACAGGTAGCAGGAAGACATTATCTTTATCGAGATAAGGTTCCTAACGCTAGTAAATACTATGTGTACAGAAAGGACACGCGTCCATGAAGTATCCAAGAAATGGTGTTAGTTGGTGAAACGGTGAATGAGCTTTTTGAATATCCTTTTGATCCTAATGCTCAGGCAGATCAGTATGCCTGGTATGCTGTTGAAGCCGAATGTCAAAACAAACAAAGAGGACTTGTTGGAGATGTTTCTAAAGTAAAAGTGTGACCAAAACAGACGATTCTTATTCTTCTTTTCTTGACCTTACTTCTTCGATGATTATGGAAGTTGCAACAATCTAAGCCAGAAGTATCGTAATTTGAATTTCTTAGTTTTCTTAAAACTCTTACTTTGGTGAGAGTTTTTTAGTATATAGAAAATTTTAAATAATATTTTATTTCTCGCTTGCATTCATACATAACTTTGATATATATGTTCATGTTT
>JAHDCT010000043.1 GCA_020629735.1 bacterium
TAAAAGAAATGTAGAATTATGAAATGTGTGACTAAAAAAAACACGACTATCTACTCTACAAAGCACTCTTGCAACTTTCGCAGCAAGTGATCCATATCTTCCAAACAGTAAAGGACGAATAGTCGATCAAATAAAGAAACGAGAAGCAGAAAAAGAATGACTAAAAGTAGATCCACAAAAACTCTACACACCAGAAACTGCACAACTAATTTTCATGTTAGAAAAACGCGGATATACAATTCCTCAAGCCGATGGATTGTATCCAGCAAACGCTAGTCTCTTAGGATGACGCCACCGTGAACCCCAAGTAGCATATAGTGGATTTTCAGATACCAAAGTAGAAGTTCAACATCGTATTCCAGATGGAAGATTCTCAAACCTAACAGCGCACACCTTTGACTTCAACAAGAAAAACTCTTAAACAAATCTATAAAAAGAAACAAAAAAAGCTCCTTTCAGGAGCTTTTTCTATAAGAAACTAAACAATCATGGTTTACTCTAAAGTAGCTTCATATTGATCAATGTATTGATGCAAAGGCATCTTGTAAATAAATTCTTTCGTCAAAAGATAGATATTTGATTTCTCACCTTCTTCAATAAACACATCTATAATTTCTAAGTTTTCATCCAGATTAAATCTCAATTGAAAGAAATACTTTGGATTCCGATTCTTATCATTTCAAATAACAGTCTTAATTGGATCGGTAAGATACACCGTAAAAGTTTGATTTTCGTTATCAAACAAGCTAATATATTTAGACTCAGCACTAGCAAAGATTTGAGTATCAGGTGAAAAAGGTACAGAAACCGTATCACCTCATTCTAGAGAAACTTCACGTCATACAAACTCTTGACTTGTACCCTCTCTTCGTAACTGATAAAGTGTTGACTTAGCTGCTGACCACATAAGAAAAGTCCCATCAATAGCAAAGCTAGAAACACCTCCTTCATCAAACGCTCAAGGATTTTGAGAAGTAAATGACTCAGATAGATTATACTTGATTCCTTCACCAAACTCTGCCTGAGATCAATCTTTATTCTTGTATCTAATCACATACACTCAGTCCTTATTAATTCTATCATCATTAGTAAGAACATACATATTTGATGTTCTAAACGTTCCTAATCAAGAAATAGCACGCGGAAACTTGTTGTCATCAGTGGTTACTGGAGTAAATCAAACTTTATCAGTACTGTAGATACTTCAATCACTTGCTGAACAAAATAATCCGTTCTTAAGAAGATTCAGATGACATTCTTCAAGCGTATATCAAATCCCAGATGACACCAAAGATCATCTAATCTTTTCACTTACGGCTCAGATCAAAACACCATCTTCTCATCAGACCATAAATCACTTATTGTACATAATCTTTTTCATAGATCCCAAGTAATTCTTCTCTTGCTGAGTAAAAGCATAGACAGGATCTCCTAATAAGTCTAGAGAGTTAATTAGAGCAATATTAAATCACTCTTTATATTCTTGTTCAAGAATATTTTTCAATTCTTTTACATCAAATACCCATTTCCCTTCACTTTCAAGAGTATTCAAGCGGGTCATAATTTCATTATATCTTTTTACTTTTTCGTTACTGTTAGCATTAATTTGCTTAAATACAGCAATCTCTTTTTGTATATCCTGAATAGAATAATCTACCAAAATATTACCCTCTGCATCTTTTACTGTCGTCTGAGCAGTTTGAGTAAATCAGCTCAAAGCAAATACCAATAAAATCAAAACGAAAGCTCCTGCTATACCATATTGAATCAGAGTCCCATATCAGTCTAGGCGTGAAAATTGTTTAGAAAGAAAAGAGAATCACGAACCGATTCATTTTTTTAATTTTCTTTGAGTTAATTTCTTACCACTTGAATATGTTAGATCTTGGTAAAATCACAATTTAGACTCTTCAATTCTGACAGAAAGAACTTCCAATAATTTAGCAATAAAATCTCATTCACCTTCAGCAGACATCTTAAGGACCTTATCCAAATCATCCTTATCTAGATACATATTAATATCAGAACCCCAAATAAGAATTCTATCATCGTCTTGAAAGTCACCTTCTATAAACTCAGAAAATTGATCAATATTTCACTGACTTATTTCGTTACCAACAGTATAAATAAGCTTATCATCCCTAAAAATCATAAGACTAGCGTCTCAAATCAACGCTGAAATATATTGGTCTTCCTTTACAATATGCATAACTCAGCTAAGCGAAAAACGTTCATCTTGCTTCATTTTCTCTGCAAACACTTGCAATTTCGTATTAAGATCCTGCAGTTTATGTTCAAAATACCCTTTTACATCCTCATAATAAAAATCATCAGATTGAATAAACTCAACAAGATCTCATAGCATATCTTGGAAAAGACCTTCTTGATATTCTTGAAATCAATTGTTTCCAAGTTTTACTTTGCACCCTAAGGTTAACTTACTTTCCTCAAAATATTTTTCGAAAGTAATGTAACCACTCTCTTCACTAAATATCTTCTCCTGCAGAGTAATCATGAAAAAAAATTAAGAATAAAGGGACATGAATCCCATAGATAAACACTACAAAAATTTCTTCAAAAGAATTTTCTTATTATAGAAACCTAATACATACAAACCAAGGACTCTGGTACTGCAATTCATAGGTTATAACCACATAAAGAGTCATCAAAGAACACGCTCTAAATTCAACATTCAACGAAAAACAACATATCACGTATTTTTTTCACTTCTAAGTGCTATTTATATAGCAAAGTAGTAACTTTTTGCAAGGAAAGTCAGTTCTATAGCATTTACATCTTTTATAATTCTTAGATGTTATAAATACCAAACTTGACACAAAAACTATTTACGAACAAAAAAGGAAGAAATCTGAAAAAGAAAATATCTAAAAATTCAAAACATTGATAAGATCTTTCACCTATTTTTACCAGGATTTGAAAATAACCTCCATAAAGCTTCGCCTACTCTGCTTTTCACCACCCAATCAGGGGCACGTTGTTCAAATCAGGTCATAAAATCCACCACTCATCAAGCATTGATAACAATAAATCATTGCTCTTTAAAATACTCTTTATGTTCATAAAGCCAATTTTCTTGAAAAGGAGTTCCCGTACAATTAAGAAAAACTTTTACATCATAAACATCAGAAGTAACTGATGTCTTAAAACTATCCCAATCAAAGTCAGATCATCTTTCTCGATATAGTGACTGATAAACTCAAGAAACAGCAATTTTATCAGAAAGTCTCTCTAACGCTTCTTGTAGTAATCATAAATATCAAACATCTTTTCCAATGCGAGGATCATAACATTGATACGCATACACCGAGATTCATCACGTCTGAAGAGAAGCAAGATCTTTTAGAAGTTTTGGAGTTAAATCAGTTCAATTTAAATTTTGACATCGACGTCAACTGCGAATCTTCTCAAACACCTGAAGAGCAATTCAATCTGTTAAAAGAAAATCTGAAGAAATGAGAGCATTATGATACTTTTGAGCAGTCTCTTTATCTTTCTTTTCCAATCAAGTATACTCCTCTAATAGCCTCCACTTCATTAAATTTGCAAAGTACAAGAAATTAACAACAGCAAATCACTGATTTGTGTATAACTTCTGAAGATCCTTCAAAAAAGATGCATATGATCAAAGATATAATTTATCTAGCAGCATAAAAACAAAAAAATCAAAACACTCCTCTAACAAAAAATTATAGGAAAAGACAGAAGAGTAACAAGCAATAATTCTAACATATACTAGTTAAAACTAGTTCCGGTAAGTTAAGTTTATAATCTAAGTACGACAATTACTAGTAATAGCACAAAGAACACTCATATAAGCCAATATTAAGAATTTTCTATATATAAAAAAACTCCGCAAACATAGCAGAGCTTTTTTTTATAGATTATACTAAGATTATTTTTTTGCACTTTCTTTATCAGCTTTCTTTCCTCCTTCGTCTTCTTTCATGGCTTTAATACTCAAACCGATTTTTCTGTTGTGAGGTTCAAGTAAGATAACTTTCGCCTTAACAACTGATCATAGTTTAAGAGATCTCACACCTTCTTCTGTGTTTCCAATTTCTGAAAGGTGAATCAAACCATTAATATCTTCATATACTCTCACGAATACTCAATAAGGTACGTATCTCACAACCTCACCAGCAATAATATCTCCCACTCCATATTGTTGTGGAATAATTGTCCATGGATCTGGTTTCAATTGTTTGTGAGAAAGAGAGATTTTTCCATCTTCAAGTCAGATAACCTTCACTCTCATTTCATCTCCAACGTCACCAAGTCAATCAATATTTGAAACGTGACCAAAAGTGATTTCAGAAATATGCACAAGTCATTCAACACCTCATCCAATAGTAACGAAGAATCAGTAACTTGAAATTCCAGAAATAACTCAGTCAAATTCTTTTCCAACTTCAAGTTCATCCATAACTTTTTGTCTTTCTTCTCTCAATCATTCTCTTTCAGAAAGAATCATTCTTCTCGCATCTTCATCGAAATTAATAATTCTCACCTGAATTTCTTGACCAAGTAACTTAAGAAGTTCATCGAAGATTTTTTCTTGATCACCATCCTCAACTCTTGGGTAATGAATAGGAGCAAGTTGTGACAATGGAATAAATCACTTGATTCCATGCATATCAACAAGCAATCATCATAGATTTGCCTCAGTTGGAATAACAGTAATAATTTCATCACTTTCTTGTTGAGCAACAATCCTCTTCCAAACATCTTCTTGTTTCAACTTAGAAATAGAAATAACATAATATCCTTCATCAGTAACAACATCACTTCAAAGAATTTCAGCTTCTAGTTCTGCTCAGACAGCAAGATCTTCACCATTTCTTTCCAAATCTTTAACTTCTTTAGAAAGAATTAGTCAGGTAAAAGCTCATTGATCACAATTAACAATAACTCAAAAATCTCCTCTCTTAACAACGTTTCACGTAACTTTTTCTCAAGCCTTAATAAGTGGAAGAGTAATACTTCCATCCATTAACTGAGCGTGTAAGTCAGTAGCTGCCATTAGTAAATAAAAGTTTAAAAAATAAAAATGTAATCGGTACTAAATTGTTTTATACTTTAAGTTTCAATTTCTTAGAAACCAAGTTGTAACGCTCAAGTGCATTAGTCTTAAGATACTTCAAGAATTTTCTTCTTCTCGCAACTTTTTTAAGAAGACTTCTTTTTGCATCAACATCTTTAGGATGATTTCCTAAATGTTCTTGCAACTGAGTTACTTCAAAAGTAAGCAATGCAATCTGAACTTCTGGAGATCAGTTGTCATTGTCATGTCTCATGAACGGCTTAATAAAAGCCAAAAGCTCTTCGTTCATTAATAATAAATTAAATAGATAAAAAAGGATGTCGTACAAGAGTTAAAGTCAATAACCTTTCACTCCACACGATTCAAAAAAGATACAAAAGTTAGTATCTTTTACAAGTTCAAAAGGCATTTTTGATAGCACTGCATCACATTTCTTGAAATTAATGTTCTTGATAGTATCAAAGAAAAATTCAATAGGGAACAAGAAGCAAATAATTAACCATACTATCTTCCCGTACATGAAGAAAAAAACCTTCAAACATCAAACCAATAAGTCAAAATCAAAGCAAGACAAAAACAGGAATATGTTTATGATTTTTTTGCTTAAGGATGTAAGAAATAACTGGGGTAAGAAGCACCTTCCATGCCATTATCCAAAACAAAAATCATACTACTCAAATGTCTAAGAAAATTTGCAAAAACTGGCTTTCAGGGAGATACGTTCATGCATGATGTATAGAAGGCCCAGATGATCACAATCCATATCACAAAGGGTTAGCAACAAAAGCATTCCATCATTCAAGCCAAGCGGACATATGTGCTACGTTTGATCAAGCTTTTAATGATTGAAGCAAAATAATTGCTCAAAAAAACAACACTAAGGCTCAAAGTCATACACTAAACAGAAGAGCTTTATGTTTAATATACTTCCTAAAAAACAAAAGAAGGAAAAGACATAGCTGGACAATAAGTCATAGATAAGCTCCTCTAGAAAAAGTAAACAATACAGAAAGAAGGAAAAGAACATACACACCAATAACAGCTCAAGAAGCAACGCGAGAATCACTTTTACGAAGCTGACGTTCACTCAAAATTGTGAAAAAACTGGCAATTCAAACAAGAAAATATCAATAATTATTAGGTCATGAGAACAATCATTGAAATCTCATAATTCATCATGGTCACGTACGATACCAAAGCGGAGGTTCGGAAGCAACTATATAATCACCAATAGGTCAGTATCAAAGATGCATAAAAATTTCTGGAAAAACAATTTTTAATCACTGATAAAGAAGACCACCAACAAGTAACGCAGCAATTCAAATATACAGCGAATCTTCAAAATGACGCATATCTTTTTTTGTAGAACGAGACCAAACATATCAAATCGCAACAGCACTGAGTGCTATAACAAAAAAATAAATATCGTATTTATATCAAATAAGAAGATCAGAAAAGGAAACTCAAAGGTAAAGAGAGTACCCTACTGCCCACAAAGACAATAAGACTACCAATCAAATTTCATATCACCAACGGCGAAAAAAATCTTTCTTTACATGGCTTGAGGCGCTTAGAAAAAGAAAAAGAGCAATAAGCAACCAGAACACTTCCCTAAAAAATGCTAGTTCAACAGCAGAAATGAAACCAATTCAAAAAACGAAAAAAACGAAAATGAGGTGATATAAGCTCATTCCTCCTAAGAAACGAAGCAACAAAGAAATAACATGTTTCATACTTTATATATAGAGAAGACAAGAAAAATGTCCAAAGAAAATAAAGGGCAATTATACTAAGTTAAATGAATTCATCCTTCAGAAACTGTCAACAACTGTCTCAATAAAACTGCAACGGTTCTACCCTCAAGAATATCTCAATCAAGGCACATACGAACAACTTTATCAGGAGAAAATCGATGGACATCAATCTCTTCCATTCCATCTAACTCTTGTCAAGTCTCGCAAAAGGAAAAGTCAGTTACCAAAAAGTACAACAGATCTCGATTGACCAAAGCTCAACAGCGAGAAATATGAATTAAATCACAATCTGAAAGGTCTATTCAGCACTCTTCTCTTCACTCTCTGATAACTGCCTTTTTAATAGCTCAATCATAGAGATCTAAATTGTCTTTTGCTCAAATATACTCGTCTAGTGTGTCAAATACCTTTCATCACGGTAAACGATAATCGTATCATCACTTTCTCTCATTAAGTTCTGATCTCCATTCTCTAGTCAAACAAATATCTCATGAAGAATTTTGAAATAAAATTCTCACTCATGGAGATCTTTCAACCCACTCATAGGTCTGTTGAAAAGATCACTTTTGCATATCTTGCTCAATCAACTGCAAAATTTTTCAAGAACTTACAACACGAGGAGGTCAAATAGGGATGGCTTTCATAGAAACGAACAAAGAAACAAAACATAACACACTAAAAATAGGAAAGACAAACGTAAAATCTAATAAAAATAGAAAGAAATAAAAAAACTCCGCCTCAAAACGGAGTTTCTTATCTATGAGAATAGCACTCTCTATGCGTGATTTTTCTCGTACGTCTCTTGAGCAATCTTAATATGATCATAAGCTGCATCAACACTAATCCAATCTCAGATCGTGATTTTATCATATTTTTGCTTCTCTAATCTTTTATATTCCTTGAAGAAAATACTATACTCTTCCTTAACGTGAACAGGAAGGTCATCAATTGTTTTGATCTCATCCCAACGAGGATCAAGCTTAGAAACAGGCACTGCAAAAAGCTTAAAATCTTCACCATCTTGGTCGATTGTAGATAACATCCCAATAGGTCTACACTTTACTACACAACCAGGAAAAAGTGGGTACGTAGTAAGAAGACACACATCAATTCAATCTCCATCACCAGCTGAAGTTTGAGGAATAAATCCATATTCAAACGGATAAAAAGTCGATTGATACAATGCTCTATCAAGATAAAAATATCATTTATCTTCGTTAAATTCAATCTTATTATGTGTTCATCTAGTAATCTCAACTACCACATTAATATGACCTTTCTCAGCATCTGCAAATGCAGGCAATTCTTTATACAAGTTATTCATCTCAAACAAAAAAAATAAAACATCCTTCAAGGATCTTAATTTAGGTGTACGAAATTAGCTTCATTTTTCAAGCAGCTCCACCACAAAGCTATCTCGATCTTCAATAGTCACCATCTCTTTCAACCAATGAAACGCTTCTTCATCACGTTCAGTAGTTTCTGGAGAAGTAAAATTTTCAGTATCAACTACGATTCAAGCCATCAAAAGAATCAAATAGTTTACCTCAGGAATATATACCTTATCGATAAAAATTTCAGCAATGACCGTACATACTGATGCAACAGGCTCAGTTCTTATCGAACACGCATAAGACAAACCAAGGTCAACAGTTCAGTTATTAATAACTTCTGCAACAACATACTCATCTAGCTCGTCAATACTTTCAGCTCTACGTGAATGATTAACAAGAGTCAACTCAGAACCAGCCTCTAAATCTGTTTGGACATAAGGAACAGGAACCTGAGCTTTTTCAAAAAGATAAGCTGTTTGTTTATCTATTTTTCATAAAGAAAGAGCCAAAATATCATCATTCGACTCCAAAAGATACTTAGTCCATATTGCAGCAGCGCAACAATCAACGCATGAAGCTGATTTTCATCAAACAACAAATTTCATAAGACAAGATAAAATAAAAAATGAAGAAGCTTAAATTGCTTTTAGGTCGAGTT
>JAHDCT010000044.1 GCA_020629735.1 bacterium
TCAGTTCCTCTATAATCAGGAGAAATAAACACCTCAAATGAAGGGATATTTCTTCCTGTTCCTCCTAACCAGATTCTTTCTTTCCCAATTTGTACTTTTAGATCTATATCTGCCCCTTTAATATGTAACCATTCAATTGGCAATCAATTAAGGTAATTTTTTACTTGGATGATCTTTTGCTGAAGGTCTTTCCACACCTGAGTTGGATTTGGTCTATCAAGATAACATGCATGAATTATTTCGTTTCGATATTCTTCTGGGCTCATATGTACTTCCTTTGCCATAGCTTCAGTTCCATACAATGCTACTGTCCACGAGTACTTTCCTTCGGCTTCTTTTTTTCTTCTCGCTCAAATATACTCCATCATGCTTGATTGACGAGACATGATTTTTTGAGGATCTATCCCTTCTAATTCGTATTTATCAACATCAGCAATAATCGCTATCTCATGATCAATATCAGCCAATCTTCACATTAGATATTGCTGTGGAATATAGTTTAATTGATCATCATTTGCTTGTTCAAAAAATAATCTCGCTGTTCCATCCGGAATAAAATGAAAAAGTGGATGAGCACCAACTTCTAGAATCGCCTTTTGTAAAGGTAATAAAAATGGTTTTGCTATCTCTGGTAAACGAACGAGAACCACCTCTCAGGCTTGTACTCAATTTTCACCTAATCAATAACTTACAAGTAGTCTTGCATATTTTTCTAATATTTCTGTAGATGGCACAAAAGTCATTCTCTCAAAAAAAATAAATTAAATTCTACATTAGAACGTGAATGACTTGTATGTAGCTATTCTCTCTTCAATTACAAGAAAAGCGATACATTTAAAACAAATTCTTAAAGAATTTGTTTCGTTCGAAGAAACTATTTTTTTCAAAACTATTTTCCTTTACTCCGTCTCTTAAAGTAAACTATTAAGCACGCTTCGATGATGTCTTCTTCGAATACCGATTCTTTTATCATATCTATCTTATATTATTCTCTCTACTTTTTGCTTGCGAACTTATCGCTTAACATATCAATCTCGCTCGTTTTGTAGAGTCCTGGGACCATAATCCGACTTTTTTGAACAGGATCTATTATTACATAACTTGGTATATGTGTCACTCAAAAGTATTGATTACCTTGCTTCATCGTTTGTTGAATCCACAATCTAGATGATCATTTTTCTAAGCATTCCTCAAAATCTGTTCAGGTTACTGAAATTCATAGATCAATAACATCATCTACTGATTTAGGATAGTTTTTTCCATATATTCCTTCATTATAAGCAACTTTCTCTGCCTCTATTAGGCATGAAGATCAGAGTCGAGTTTTATCTTCAAGAAAACTCACGGTTTTTGTAAATGGAAGGTGTTCAACTCTAATGCTTACGTCATTTGCGTCTGCAATATACTCAGGAATCTTCTTTGCATATGCTTCACGACAAATTCTTTCCCCTGGAGAACAGTAAAAGTACACTAACTTATCTACTTTTCATTGCAATTCTTGGAGTAATAAGTTGTTCATTTGGACTCAAGATAGTTTCCCTTCTTTTATATCTGAAAGAATGGTGCTTGATTCTTCTTTTATCAATGCTCCGTCTATGAGGTTGCGATCTGTTCACTCACCTTTATCAAATCACAAGAGTGCGTTCCGTCCTCAAAATTGCTTACTCAACTTGACTAGTGGATCATCAACAATTACTGAATCAACTCAACGAACAAAAACTATTTCATACATTCACGCGATTATTGCTGCGAACAAAATGATAGAAAGAAAGGAAATGAACTGTCTCATGTAAAGATGAAAAATGTAAATCAACTGCTCCACATATTCTTCTGGGTGTGTGAATTTTACCTATCTTCACCAACCAGAACTACAACACTTATATACACTTAAAAAAAGAAATGTCAATTCTAATACTCTACTTGTTCGTAAGAGATGAGGAACTCTGCGATTCTGTAAAAAAGCCTTCCTGCCGTATCTAATCACCGCTCAGAACTTCTCGGACGTCTCACTTGAATAGCGATTATATATTTAGGATCTTCAGATGTTGTCACTCATACAAATGATCAGTTTGTCCGTCATCTTCACTGTTTGTGCACTCCTTCAAAAATAATTTCTGATGTACCCGTTTTTCACCCTACAGATAGTCCTGGGAAATATATTTCTTCCTTCAAATTTCCGTTTTTTACCACGCTTACAAGCGCTTGTTTCATGTCTTCTGAAGTGGTCGTCTTTAACACTTTTGTCTTCTTTGTTTCAGCCAAGTCAATAAAACGTTTTTTTTCATTTGAATATACTGCTTCAACTACTGTTGGCTTCACATACCATCCTCAATTTACCAAAGGTGCATACGCTGCCGCGACTTGTAGTGGTGTAGCTAAGAGCCCAATTCCATACGTATTGGTAAAGAAACCTGATTTTGACACTATGTTAAAATCAGGCACATATCCCCCGTCTTCATATGCAAGTTCGATTCATGTTTTCTTTCAGAACCCAAGTTTTGAAAGGTAAGAATAAAACACATATTTAAACATTTTCTGAGCCATTCTTACCATTCACACATTACAAGAATACTCTAAAGCGTGTAAGTAAGAATGGTTTCATGTACATGCGTTACTAATGTTTGCAATAGTAAAGGTTCATACTTTTACTGACCCAGGATCATTGTAGTAATCATACAGTCCAAAAGAATCACTATCAATTCAAATCGCTAACGCTAATGACTTAAAAACCGAACCAGGTTCATATGGATAACTAATATTTTTGTCTACGAACACTTGAGGTCACAACATATTTTCGAAATGATACTTCTCTAAGGCCAAGTCGGTTCTTGCTTCTCATTTTGCCTCAATCAAATCAGATCAGTCAAGGTAAAAAAGAGGTACATCAACATAGGTTTGATCTTCTACAAGGTATTTTTTTTCTGCAGTTAACGGAATAAGCTCATATGAATCAGCATAGCTATTCGGATTGTAGGTCGGATAGTTCACCAATGATTTCACCTTTCCTGTTACTGGGTCTAAAACGGTTACTGCGATCGAATCTGCTTGCAGAAACCTATAGTAATCTTTCACGATAGTCTCTAGTTCTTTTTGAATAATTGGATCAACAGTTAAATAGACATCTGATCCATTTATTGGCTGTTCTACTTCTATGTTATTTGATCAGATCTGCCCAATCCATGGAGTCGCTACTCACAAGATTTTTCCATCTCTTCAACTGAGCAATTGATCAAAATACTCCTCTACTCCATAGTAAGCCTCTCCTTGGTTATCAAGGTATCACACTACATGGGACATGAATGAGTCGAATGGATAGTACCTCTTATAATTTGTCGAGGTTCCTAACCCATGAAACTCTGGGTAGTCAGTCACAATCTGATCTTGAACAGGCAGCAACGATTCAAATTCCTCTTGTTCCTTTGCTGTTAGTGTTCCTCCATCCTGGCTAATATTTCTAAGCCTTCTTAACCTCCTCTTTTTCTGAATAAGTTCATTTCGTTGCTCACGATACTTTGCTTTGATATCAAATAAACGCCCAACTAGCGTGATATTCACTCATGATACTAATTCCACATATTTATTTTCTTGAGGTGCTACCAAACGAGACTTAATATACTGCTCATCAATACCCAACTCGAACAGATCAAAAACTGTAGCCAAAGTCCTAGCTGCACTTGATTTGTTTGATACTTTGTCTGGCTCTATGTAAATAAATGCATTATCTACTATTGAAACATAAGGTAGATCTAATTCTTGTAATTTCTCAATGAGCTCAGATTTTTCTCCGTATTGCCCTACATAATTGAATTCCTTTACTCAGATTTGAATCTTGTCATATAGGCTATCATATATCTCTTCTAGAATAAACTCTTTATTATATTCTTCTAGGATGAGAGCTAATTCTTCTTCATATGCTGCTGTATTTTCAATAACTTGCAAAGATATGTCCTCATCAGCTTCTGTCCCTACTTCTGCGTCTTCTGTATAAAAAACAATATCTTGTTTTGGTAAGATTGTACGTCTCGTAAATTCTTCTAGATTTTGTAAACACTGGAGTTGGGTTGGATCATCTAGACCGTTGAACTCGCATAAGTGCTCATACATAATTGGTACTAATTCCTCAATAACGTTCTCTTTATCAAGAATATATCTTGGATCTATAAACACCGTATACAACTCTACATTTTCTGTTAATTTTATGTTTTCTCCTGATTTATCTGTCACAAAAATATTTCACCTATCGGCTTCTAAAGATGATCTTGTAAAATGCTGATCTAACAAATCATCTGAATATGTTTTTCCTTGAACTATCTGGAGAAAAAATAATCTACTTAGCAAAAGAAAAAAAAGAAAACCAAAAAAAAGTAACAAAGATGTTTCCCTTGGCAGCTTTTTAAAGTAAAAGTAGATTTGTTTTGCTCGTTTTTTTACGTGTATTCACATATATAACCAGATTAGAGACTATGTTTATGATTTTTTTCTGTGTTCTAGTACTATTCAGATCAACAAAAATCACAACTCTTTTTTATAGATATGACACTAAAAGCAAAGGAATAAAAAAGGTATGTTACCACATACCCTTTTCCATAAACATATATCTCTTTTAATTTGCTGTTCATCAGTCTGTTCCTACAGCTTCAGTAGCTACAAGATTCATCACAAAGAAGACAAGACTTAGAATAAATCGGATAACTCAGATAATTACAAGTCAGGTAGCAGCATTTTTAACGTAGGTAAATCCTCCATTATACTGCTCTTCATTACCTGCTGCTGTCACCATACGAAATCATCAGAAGAGAAGCATTAATAAGGCAACTAATCAGAGAATACCTAGCACCCAGTTTACGAATCACCTGATTACTAGAAGAATATCATCTTCTTGTTGTTCATCCGTTCCCAGCACAAGAATACCATCATTATCACCACCTGTTACAACATATGATGATCATCAAAAACCTGAATCTGTAGGCTGCACGAGCGTTGCGAACGCTGGGGTACCTAACATACAGATCGCTAATGACATTCAACTTGCAACAAGATATTTCTTCATTTGACCGATTTCACTCACATATAAAAAATTTCTTTTACTATTAGTCAGCTGTTCATCAGGTACTTCCTTCAGCTTCAACAGTTACAAGATTTATTACAAAGAAAATGATACTTACAATAAACCATGCCACTCCAATGAGTACTAAACCAATCGCAGCTTGTTTAAGCATCGTAAATCATGACTTATACTGCTCTTCATCTCCTGCAGCTGTTACCATACGGAAACCTCCATATAACAATATAAGGAGTGCTATTAACGCCATAATTCATAAGACCCGATTTACAAATCCGCTAATTACATTCACAATAGCATCATTCTGTCCTCCATCTTCTGCTCCAGCATCACTTAATCACACCACTCATATTTCTTCTGCTGTTCCTGAGTGATTTGGGTCAGTAAATGGATTTACGGTATTATCAATTCAAGAAGCAGAAGCAATTGAGACCATAAACAAGGAAAGAAATCCCAGCACAGCTGGGATTCCTCTTATTGATCTTACTCGTGTTATTACGTTTCTCATCAATACTCAACAAGTAAAGAATAATAATACATTTTTTGTATTCCTACGAAGTACCTCATCAACCTGCTGAAGTAGTTGTAATAAGATTAATCACGAAGAAGATAATACTAATTACAAACCGAGCGATTCATATCATTACAAGTCAAATTGCAGCTTGTTTTAGCATCGTAAATCATGACTTATATTGCTCTTCATCTCCTGCTGCTGTTACCATTTGGAAACCAGCATAAAGAAGTACAAGCAATGCAATAAGCGCTAGAATACCAAGTACCCGATTTACGAATCATCTAATCACGTTTACCAAGTTATCTTGTTGTCCAGCACCTGATCAAATTACATCAAGGTTAGTTGTAGATCAGTCATCATCAGGAGTCGTCCAAGGGTTTGTCGTTGTAAATCAACCTTGAGCAGCTACCATACCGATACTACCGAAAGCTAGAAATGGAACCATCATCCATGTAAAGATTTTTTTCAACATGTTCACCAAATAGTAAATAAAATATACTATGTTTATGTTTAAACAGTTTAATCTTATAGATGAAGAACTTTTCTGTCAAATTTTTATTCGCTATTAAACAGGCAAGAATATCTTTTAATTGACAATTCTAAAGAAATATTGTTCAGAGACATTTTGCTCATAAATCATAGACAAACATCTCATAATATTCTTTTGCCAATTAAATGAAGAAGAGGCATAAATTGGTCCTGTTTTATTTCAAAACCTAGACAATTGGTCCATAGTATGATAGTCTCCTAAGTACTGATTGATGAGTGTTGCAAAGAGTGAACTCACTCACGACTGTGGTGATGCAAACTCTCTTGTTGCTCAAGAATCTGTATTTCCTACGTTTCAAATATTATTCCCTGTTTTAAAATTTCTAAAACTTGTTTCTGCTGCTCAAATACACATTCAAAAGACTGGATCAACTCCTGTCGATTTAGATGCGTTTAACCAAAGATTTGGATCTGAGAAGGGTCACGCTTTTAACCTTCATAGGAAATAATCTCTTCTTTGCTCTACGGTCTCCCCTACTAATTCTGGCAAATCATCCAATGACACCTTTCTAGAAAGATAATCTTGCTTTCGCTTTATTCTATACACTGGTGCAAGCTCAGTTTCATCTTGATACACACTCAGGTCAACGTATTGCAAAGGATCTATCATTACTCCATTTTTCAATATCTGTCGATGTGTATGTGATTTTTTGCTTTTACTGCTAGCTCCCTTTGTTCATGGTTTTCCTCAACTCAAACCAATAATTTCTCCTCTTTGAAGCACTTGATTCTTTTTTACGAACACCTTATTGAAAGGTGAAAGAATCGACACGTATCCATACTTATGAATCAAAATCACTCGCTGAAGACCAAACTCTTTGTCTGTTACTACCTCATAGACAATTGAGGGGGCTGGTGCATAGATTTCATCACCTTGTTCTGATGCAAGAAAAATTCATCATTCAGATGTGTTTTCTGACAGTACTTCACTTGCTTCTACTAAAGGTGGCACTAAACGTAATGGTCGAGAAAAATACCTAGCATCGTTCGGTAGGTCTGCCAATTTTAGCAAAACATTTACATGGGCGTTTGAACTTCATGATCATGTTTTTTCAATAGTTTTTGTAATATCTTTCAACTTACCAATTTGCTGCTTTAGTTGAATTTCAGATGCTAAGACAGACGAAAGTTCTTTATCTGCATACTCTTTTTCGTCCTCTAACAATTGTTCAATAGTTTCTAAATGCTTAGCTTGCTGGTCTAAGTATACCAATGATTCTTCTGCGTCTTTTATAGACTGCTCATATATCCCAATTACAATATTTAAACGAAGACGCTCTTTTTCATACTTTTCGTAGTAAGATTGCATTTGTTCAAAAGCTATGGTCATTTGATCATGAAGTAAACGCACCATATCATCTTTACTAAGTGTCACTCCAATTTCCTCTGACTTTGCTAGCAGCTTTATATCAGAAATAGCTTCTTCGTTTAGATAAAAGTCATTTGTAATTTTAAATAAGAACTTTGAATAGGTTCAGATGTACCCTTCTAGGTCTTCTAAATCTTTTACGATTGTTTTGAGAGCAAGCTCTCCTACATGTATTCTGCTTACTAAATCTTGAATTTCTTTTTCTTTGTTTCTTAGATCAAGCTGAGTGGCTGTCATATCTTTAATTATGTTATTTCTCAACAGTTCTGCGTTATCTAACTTTGCTCCTACTTTAACATTTCTGCTCTTTTGTTCTTCTAATTCTGTTGTCACTTCATCTAATGATCTCATGAGTGACTCTAAGCTTCTTTTGGTTTCTTGGACATCCATTAAAGGAATATACTGATCATGTGTATAAATTTTCTTTACTCTTTCTTCTTTTGTTAGTTGTTCTTCTTGTGCTCATACACCTCATCACCGAAAAAAGAGACTTACTCCTCGTAAGATTATACAATATACAACTGATTTTTTAATAAGATTTCCCATTAGCTAGATGAAAAAATATTTCCATATTGCTTCGCATTTGTTGGCACTTGTTTCGCAACAAGCATTATTCTTTGTGCTGTCGAGAGAAGCGGATAGCATGCCATAAGCGTCACATACCTTTCTCCTTTTTGATCGTATTTTTCTACTTCTCCTCCTACTTCTTCTGGTTCAACAATTTTCTTTGCTTCAATAACATATGAATACTTGCTCCCATCTCGGATTACCTCGAAGGTTTCTCCTTCTGCCATCTTAGGTAATTTATAAAAGATATATCCAAATGGGTTTTTAGAAGATTCCCAACTAGTAACACTTGAGTGTCAAAAAATTAGTGAATTACCGTCCTGTCATGGAATACTTGTGAAAGGATATTTAACTACCCCTTCTCTTAATTCAACTTCAAAATCACCATTTTCCATCTTTTCCTCACTCGCATACTCTACTTCTACAATTGGTGCTTCAATTCATACTGATGGCACTGATAACCTTCTTCCTGGTGGTAAATCATTAAAAGCGAACTCATATTCATCAATTCTTGATGCCAGAATGTCTTCAAGTGTTATATCAGCAACATTAACTGCTATCTCTTTTCCTAATCACTCAAGCATTTCTTCTACTTTCTTTGAAAACTCTTTCTTTTTTTGTGTATCAGCAATTTTATCAAGGCTCTCATGACAGTACTTGTACGACTTTTTTACCTGATTACTTCTTATCGTCAAAAAACTATTGCCTCGCGAT
>JAHDCT010000045.1 GCA_020629735.1 bacterium
TCTATATTCTCTTCTTATTTTCTCTCAGGTGTTGCGATTACCCCTACAATGTAGGAGAAACATAGTAAAAGTAATATAATACATGTATAAGTTAAGTCAAGAGGATTTTTATTGAAGTGAATATTGTCTACTTACCTGCTCTTGAGCTTTGACAAGGTATATATAAAGTTTGATAAAATAAATTTTATGTCATGAGTCAATAAAACAATGTTTACAGGTATCATACAACAGAAGGTTGTTATTAAGAGTATTAAAGAAGGTAACTTTACAGTAGGCGGGTATAAATGAGATACGTTGCAAATAGGACAGAGTATTGCTCACGATTGAGCTTGTATGACAGTCGATGAGATTCATTCACCATCGAGTTATAGCTTCTTTGCTATGGAAGAAAGTTTTAACAAGACAATTTTTTGACAGAAAAAAGTATGAGACACATTTAATATTGAGTTAGCGGTAACCAGCTCACAAAAGATGGATGGCCATTTTGTAACCTGACATATTGATTGTCTAGCGTCAGTTACTAAAAAAAGATTAGCGGATGACGGTTCGTTGAATCTGTATATAAGTTTCCCAGCAGAGTTTGACACCTTAGTGGTACCTAAATGAAGTATAGCGATTAATTGAGTTAGTTTGACGGTAGTTGATGTATGAGATTGATCGTGCTCAGTATGGCTTATCCCGCTAACTCAAGAGGTAACATGATTATGAAATCTAGAAATATGAGATAAAGTGAATGTTGAATTCGATCTTCTAGCTAAATATATTACTAAATATGGAAGAAAAGAGTAAAAAAGAACGAAATTGTGTAAAAAAGGAGATAATAATACAATACTCGAAATTAAGGAAAAAAGCGGGTTTTGGTGAGACTATAGATCTAATTAATTATCAATTACTAAGTAAGTCAATAACTTGTCGTCAGAATAACTTGCATTCTAGTTTCTGATAGCTAGATTAGCTGAGTCCTTCTTTGAAGAAGAAGAATATTACATTAATCAAATAACGGTACGAATACAGAACACATACAACTTCTGATAGCCTGAACAACTATCGGTCGTACACAAATTACCTTATAGCTATGGCAGTTATAAGGTTTTTTGTTTGTAGAAAGAAATTTTGCACAAAGATAAATCAATAATACATAGCTTAAAAAAGGCAAAGAATAAAATAAATGCAAAATTGACATTTTTATTCTTGCAATCACATAATACATTGATATATATGCATACGTTTCTTCGGGAACTAGCTCAGATGGCTAGAGCGCTTGGTTTGGGACCAAGAGGTCGCGAGTTCGAGTCCCGCGTTCCCGAGTTGAAACAAATATGTATATAATATAGGCGCGTAGCTCAGGCGGTTAGAGCGCATCTCTGATAAGGATGAGGTCGGTGGTTCGAGTCCACCCGTGCCTACCATATATACATGCCAGTGTAGCTCAGGGGTAGAGCAGAGGCCTGAAAAGCCTTGTGTCGGTGGTTCGATTCCGCCCACTGGCACCATGTTACAAAAGTATTACTCTTTCGAGTAATTTTTTTTTCGCAAAAATTTCTCTAAGTCCATGTAGAAATAAAGAGTGAGAAGGATAGATATTAAGTTGTGGGTATAAAATAACGAAGAGGACAAAATCAGACTATTTATTGTAAAAATTGTGCTGCTATGAAGAAACTTGTACTAATTATTATATGACTATTTTTTCAAGTAGTTTTTGCCTTCCCTAAATTTAATGCCTTGTGACCTTGGATTGATGTTGATATGTGAAGTGATCTTAAAGTAATCACAGGGTATATAATTGATAATAATAAAGTAGTTCAAGAGAATCGGGTGAAAGAAAGCTGAAAAGAAGATAAGAAATGAGTTATTATGAGTCGATTTTTCGACACAAAACAATTTGGATTTTCGGATAATCGAGCCAATGGACACTGTACGCAGTATGCTGCTTGGTATCGGTATGAGAACTTTTGAATAACGTTACCTCGAAGGTGAAATGCGATCCAATGGTTGCCTAGAGCAAAGAACCTAGGACGAGAAACAGGTAAGAAGCCCTGATTGTGAGCACTAATGATAAGTAGGAACCAAGGTAAATGGTCATATGCAGGGCATGTAAGTGTAGTAATATCTATGAGAGAAGAAGGAAGGAGTTTTCTAGTTGAGGAAATGAATTATAGAGGCACTGACGAGGTTACTCAGCGTCGAGTTGAATCAGATGACCCAAGAATTGAGGGATACATTTACCTTCCCAATTAATGTTGTGAATATTTTCAAAATCTTGTAAAGTCCAATAGATGACATAACTGTTCAACTTTTGCTGATGAGGAGGTAATTAAATAGTATAATGGTGTATTATTTATTATTTCTTATTTCAGAAATGAACCGAAAAACTATTGTCCCGTTTGTAGGGTTGATGCTCTTCACGTCTGTTGTGGGTGCTGATTACACCTACGTTAAGTCACAAACGTGTGTGGGTGATGCATGTAGTACACTGACATGCGATGTAACTGAGTATGATGAGATTGTAACAACAACAACCACAACTGTATACGAGGGAACAGAACTGTTTGTAAATTTGTATGATTATTTAATCGACCAAGACCAACCGTTATACGCAGCTTGGATTCTCGAACTTGCATGATCAGGGGTATGCGAAACAGAAGGTGAATACAGTTATACAACGACGACATCAAGAGTTCCTGATCCAACTGAAGAATGTAATTGGTCTCTTCCATTTTGTGGAGACTCTATTATTGATTCAACAACTTGAGAAGAATGTGATGAAGGGCATGATGTAAATGGTTTACCAACAAGTTCATGTACAGTAGACTGTAAAACTAAGACCCCTGCAACATGTGGTGATGCAATTGTTCAAGTATTACTTGGAGAAGAATGTGATCCAGGTGTGCCTTCTGATTACTGTGATGAAAACTGTCTGTTTATTCCAGATGTGCCTAAATATGAAGTGGGTGTAAATGACCCAGTAATTTGTGAAAGTCCATTTGACGGTCGAGTAGTATTGCCAGAAGGTGATACAGATTTTGCCAGAGTTGATGCGTTTTTAGAGGTGGCAGCCGACTGTGAGAATTACACACAGCTTGAACCAATTGTAGATCTAGTAACATGATTATATATAGCAGAGGTCGAGTACTTTGACAGTACTAAGTCAAACTATCTAGTATGATGAAGCTATTGTGTTAGATATGGTGCCGTAGTTGATGGAATGACGGTTTTTAAAGAAGATACAGTACATGTAGAATGAATATGTCCAGTATCAACTACATGATGAAGTTCAACAGGAGGTTCTACAGGATGATCATCAATTGGATGAGGATGATGATGAAGTAGTTCATGATGAAGCTCAAGTGGGTGATGATGAGGTGGATGAGGAACATTTACATGAGGGACAAGTTGAGGCGATCCTACGGTAAAGAGTTCATATAGCGTAGTATCTGATAATCCATTCTACCCAGCTCCTGACGTATTAGATGAATTACAATCTCCTGAAAGAGGAATTGATCCATTTATTCTTTCTCCGAGTGCGGACCCGCTAACAATCCCAATCGAGCTTGAAAGAACATGAGGATATTGGTTTTGGTAAACTTGTTCAAAATATATATGCAGAAGCGTTAGCCTAGGTGATTATGTGAAAAGTGAGGCGTTCACTAAGTATCTAGGCAAACGGATAAGCAAAAAGAAGTCCCTTTTAATAGGGGCTTTTTTTATTTTTAAAAGAAAGAGTAAAAAAGACTTGCATTTATCTTGAAAAGTGATAAAAATCGTCTTGCTTGATGTAAGTCTCCATGACGTTTATGTGTAAGAATCTGTAATAAGATCCTCCTACCATAAAGAGATACTGCATTAATCTATACAACAAAATTAGTTGAATTTGCCTTTGGTAAGTTCGGCTTGCTTTTTTTTGTTATATTGTTACTTTCGTACAGTTTATTTTATTTTTATAGTTACATAACTGATGTCTAAACCACACGTTAATGTAGGTACTATTGGTCACGTTGATCATGGTAAAACAACTACAACAGCTGCTATTTGTGCTGTTCTTGCTACTGCAGGTCTTTCTAAAGATGTTTGATTCGGTAACATCGACAAGGCTCCAGAAGAAAGAGAAAGAGGTATTACAATTAACACTGCTCATGTAGAGTATGAAACTGAAAACAGACATTACGCACATATCGATTGTCCATGACATGCTGATTATGTGAAGAACATGATTGTTTGAGCTGCTCAAATGGATGGTGGTATTTTGGTAGTATCTGCTGCAGATGGGCCAATGCCTCAAACTAGAGAGCATATTCTTCTTGCTAAGCAAGTGAATGTACCTAAGTTGGTGGTTTTCTTGAATAAGTGTGATATGGTAGATGATCCTGATATGCTTGAACTAGTAGAAGAAGAAATTAGAGATCTGCTAAGTCAGTATGACTTCCCAGGAGATGAAATCCCTATTGTAAGAGGTTCTGCTCTTAAGTCTGGTGAAAACCCAACTGATAAAGACGGTGATGCTGCTTGTATTTGGGAACTTATGGGTCACTTAGATACATATATCCCAATTCCAGAAAGAGAAACTACAAAGCCATTCCTGATGCCAGTAGAAGACGTATTCTCTATTAAGGGTAGAGGTACTGTAGTTACAGGTAGAATTGAAACATGAGTTATTAAAATTGGTGACGATGTAGAGATTGTTGGTCTAGCTGACGAACCTGCTGCAACTACTATTACATGAGTAGAAATGTTCCACAAACAATTTGAACAAGGTGAAGCTGGTATGAACTGTGGTCTTCTCTTGAGATGAATTGATAAGGATGCAATTCAAAGAGGTCAAGTATTGGCTGCTCCAGGTACAGTGACTCCGCATCAAAAATTTGAAGCTGAGGTATATGTATTGAAGAAGGAAGAAGGTGGTAGACATACTCCATTTATGGGAGGATATAAGCCACAATTCTTCTTGAGAACAACTGATGTAACTGGTACAGTTTCTCTTCCAGCTGGAACAGAAATGATTATGCCAGGTGATAATGCTAAGATTATCGTTGAGTTGATCTACAAGGTGGCTATGGCTGAAGGATTGAGATTTGCGATTAGAGAATGAGGTAGAACTGTGGGGGCTTGAGTAGTAACTAAGATCCTAGATTAGTCTACAATATATAGGTAAAAGTTGGGGGCCCTGGTTGTCCCCTGCTTTTCTTTAAATAAAGTTTGAGCGTTAATAGTGTTGCATTATATGAATGCATATTAAATTTACTTGTTTCATGTTTCTGTTATGTCTGACTGAAAAAAAACTACACCAAAACTTAGAATTAAATTAAGAAGTTACGATCTAAGTATGTTGGAAAATTCTGTAACAAAGATTATTGGTTTATTGATTAAATCTTGAGCTGATGTGAAGTGACCAATTCCTCTTCCAAAGAAAAAGAAGAGATTCACGGTTATTAAGTCTCACTTCGTTTACAAGGATTCTAGAGATCAATATGAAAGAATTACCTATACAAGACTTGTTGATGTAGTAGAAACATGAAGCAAGACTGTTGAATACCTTCAAAACCTTTCTATCCCAGTTGGGGTTTCAGTTGAGGTGAGAGTGTATTAATAAAAACATCCTTCTGCTTTGAGGCTCTGTTGGCAGTAATTAAGCTGCAAATTATTTATTTTATTACCTAAGAAGCAAATGATTACTAAGTGATGATTGATTGTGAAGAAACAAGAAATGACAAGAATTTGGGCTGATAATAAAATGATCCCAGTTACATTGTTAAAAATTGCTGATCAAACTGTTCTAAGACATAAGACAGTAGAAAAAGATGGATATACAGCTATTGTGGTTTGAGCTGATCAAAAGAGAACTGGTCGCTATGCATATTCATGTGAATATAAAGTTTCAGAAGAGGATTTGGCTACATACGCTGTAGGTACAAAGTTAACTGGTGATGTGGTTGCTGAATTAGAAACAGTTCGCGTAGAGGGTATTAGTAAGTGAAAATGATTCCAAGGGTGAATGAAGAGATTTAACTTCGGATGATGACCAGCTACTCACGGTTCTAAATTCCACAGAGCTCTTTGATCTACTGGTAATAGAAAACCAAGAAGAACACATAAAGGAAAAAAGATGGCAGGACATATGTGAAGTGAGAAATTGACGTTAAAGAGTGTGTGAGTAATTGAGTTGTTTAATGATGACACAGGTTCATTTGTTGTGTTAAAAGGATCAGTTCCTGGAGCATATAATGGATATTTGAAGTTAATTGTTGCCTAATAATTTTTAGTTTATATATGTGTAGAAATCCTATGTTTGCATTTGATATTCATAATATAACGTGAAAAAAAATATCTTCACAAGATCTAAACGCTAGTCTCTTCTCAGAGGATGTTGTAAATGAATGATTGATTCATGAATACGTAGTAATGTATTTAGCGAACCAACGTCAAGCTACAGCTCATACTAAGACAAGAGGTGAGATTAGAAGATCAGGAAGAAAGTTATATAGACAAAAGGGGACAGGTAGTGCGAGAGTTGGTGATGCATGATCTCCTATTAGAAGAAAGTGATGAGTGGTATTTGGACCAAGAAATGACAGAAACTACTCTAAACAAATGAACACGAAGATGAAAAGAAAAGCATTGCTTGGAGCGGTAACGTTAAAAGCTATGTCAAATAACATCTTTGGTATAGATTCGTTTGGGTCAACTGAGATGAAGACAAAAGTATTTGCTGATGCTTTGAAGTGAATGTCATTAGGTAACAAAAAGGTATTGGTAGTATTGCCAGAAGCAGAAGAATATATGGTGAAAACAATTAGAAATATAAATAAACTTGGATTTACAACAAGCATGCAATTAAATCCATACGATCTTATGTCTCACAAGAATGTAATCTTTATTGGAGACGCTTACCAAAAACTTGAAGAAAGATTAAAATAATTTTAGTTTTTATTAACCGTCCTCATGAAAAGACGAAAGAGTGTGAAGATAAAAAGAGCGATTAAGTCTCAAAGTCCAAAGATGTTGGGAGAACTGACTCCGTATCAAATTATTTGAGCTCCATTGATGACTGAAAAGGTTTATAAGCAAGCTAATGATTTGAACACATATACATTCCGTGTACATAAACTTGCAAATAAAAATGATGTAAAAATGTCATTAAAATCACTTTATGACGTGACACCTAAGTCAGTTCGTATAATTAATGTTCCTTATAAAGGAAGAATGCAAAGAAAGTTGGTGAGAAGAGCATATAAGAAAGCAATAGTTTCTCTTAACGAAGGAGATAGTATAGAACTAGCTGCTTAATTGTAAGAAATAATGCTTAAAGAACTAATGTACTGAACGTATACCAATATATTTACTCTATTTTGTTAGAAGATGCCAATTAAAACATATAAGCCATTCACGCCATCTAGAAGATACATGACGTGATATGACTTCTCTGATCTAACGACGAGTTCTCCTCATAAGCCATTGACGAAATTTATTAAGTCAAAAGCTGGGAGAAATAATAAAGGGAAGATAACAGTAAGACATAGATGATGAGGTCACAAAAGGTTATATAGAATGATCGACTTCAGAGGGTACGATAAGCTAAATATTCCAGCTAAGGTTGCAACAATTGAATATGATCCGTTTAGAACATGTAGAATTGCACTCTTGAATTATCAAGATGGTGAAAAGAGATATGTACTAGCATGGAAAAATATCAGTGTTGGTGATGTGGTTATTGCATGAGATGAAGCGCTCCTAAAGCCAGGTAATAGAAAACAACTAAAAGATATTCCTGACGGATTTACGGTGTTTAATCTAGAAGTAACACCGATGACAAAAGGGAAGTTAGTAAGAAGTGCTGGTTCATATGCAACAATCACAGGTAAGGATGAGGAAGCAGGATTAGTATATGTTAAATTGCAATCTTGAGAAGTAAGAAAATTTCATGAAACATGTTGGGCAACGATCTGAGCTGTAGGAAATGATGAGCATAAGAATATAGTAATTGGAAAGGCGTGAAGATCTAGATGGTTATGAAGAAGACCAGAAGTAAGAGGTAAGGTGATGAATCCGGTTGATCATCCACATGGTTGATGAGAGTGAGCAACTGATCTAGCTATGAATCCTAAATCATTTAAGTGAAGATCTGTAGCACCAGGTAGAAAGACAAGAAAAAAGAATAAATGGTCAGATAGATTTATTGTAACAAGAAGAAAGACAAGATTTAAATAGAGAGTTTAGAAAATTGGTAAGTTATATATTAAGATAATATTTATTTATTAGATACCTAAGTACATGGCACGTTCGCTAAAAAAATGATTCCGAGTTCATCCTAAGTTGATGAAAAAAATCAAAAAGATGACGGAACAGGGTGAGAAAAAAGTAATTAGAGTGTGGGATAGAGCATCTCAAATTCTTCCAGAAATGGTGTGATTTACCTTTGCTGTTCACAACGGAAGACAGTTTGTAAGTGTCTATATTAATGAAGAAATGATTGGACATAGACTAGGAGAATTTGCTCCAACAAGAACATTTAGATGACATCCATTCTAGGGAAACATAATCTAGTTTATGTTGCATAGTCTAAAAGTAAACACACTGAACTACGTAT
>JAHDCT010000046.1 GCA_020629735.1 bacterium
AAGATATTGCCTTGCTTATCGATCACAAGATATCTCCAGAATGAATTCACTCCTTCTTGTTGATGATTTGGAAACAGCTCATACATTGTTGTATAATTTCCTTCATATCATCTTGCATGACGTATCAAAAAATCTTTTCCTTCAAAATAATCGATGATTGTTTGAGGAGAATCAACTAATTGAATATATGAACATCATGCGTGCTCTACAGCCATTTGACGTTCTACTTTTTCTTGAACAGAAGAAGGGTTATTAATTGCATCTTGTGTAGTAAATCCAAACGTATCTACAGCTCGTTGTACTGATTCAGGTCTTACGATAATTGAATACTTACTTTCTTCACAGAATATATTAGATAATCCATGCGTGTTTGTTCATGAAGCTGTGTATTCTGTTATTGCTGGGTTAGTTCATGTATATGCTTGTCTTGTAATAGTGTTATTTTGCCATCATACTCAGTCTTGACGTCCATTATCTCATCGATCTATACAAGTACTTAATGGCTCGTATCAAAAACCTGCTCATACAAAAAAAATACATCACAAGCAAATCAGCAATATTCTTTTAAGTCAAAAATGTGTCATGAGTATCGATTAAACAAAGTACAGTCACCTTAATTGTACGTACCAAGTTTAAATAATACAAATTTTATTATCACTAAAGTCAATTAATAATGTCATTAATCATTCCTCAATCAGCACGTGAACCAAATTCTTTCATAATCGGGCCAATAATTTGTCATCTCTGTCTTTTCGGATCTTCAATTTCCTGATCATTAATCAAAATAAGGATACGAGATCTTAATTCATCTTCAGAAACCATTTCAGGCAGATAATTGGCCAAAACAGTCTTTTTTTCTTCTTCAATTTTTAATCAATCATCATCATGTACTACTTGAAGTCATGAAATTGTTTCATCAATCTGCTTCATTTCTTTTTTCATAATTTTAATAATTTCATCATCAGTTACCTCTTTGCCCGTATCGATAGACTTATTTTTTATTTGAGAAATAATAAAACGCAAAATATCTCTTTTTACTACCTCTTTATTTTTCATCGCAACAATAAGATCTTTTTTTAATTGTTCTAGCATAGTTTTTTTCAATTTGATAAACATCAAAATTATAACTATTTAAGATTAAGGAACAACATATTTAAAAAGTCTCTTTACAGAGACTTTTTTTTATAATAAACAAATATTTTCTAATTTGGTGCCCAAGAGGGGATTTAAGAGACATTTTCGCTTCTCCTCTATTCTCTTTATTAACAATCTTCTGACTTTCTCTTTCTTAGTAATTGTATGTCCCTTACTTACAGCTTTGCTGTGTGAACCCCTGGCTCTCGTTTATAGTTAATCATTCCTTTCTAGTTTGGTGCCCAAGAGGGGATTTGAACCCCTACGCCTTTCAGCACACGCCCCTCAAGCGTGCGTGTCTACCAATTCCACCACCTGGGCAAGTGAAAAAATGAGAACGGATATGAAAGTAGTGATTTTATTCGCTATTACCAGGGCTTTTTGCAATGAAAACGCATTTATTTCTTTCATGTCTGAACATTATAGCTTTCTTCATTATTTTTTACGAGTTTCCAAGAAACTCAATTCTTTTCTTCATCTGACCACTCCGCTCAATTATCAGCATTCATAACATCTTTCTTACTAGGAGCCTTTAAAATTCATAAAGTTCTTAACTCTTTCAAAGCACGATCTAATGGTGTCATACTACATTCCTAAAAAACTAAAAACTAAAAACACCAAACTCTTTTTCTCATTCACTTATTCACTTATTCACTCTCGAACTCTATTACTCTCGAACTTTTCTACTTTTAAAAAAAACCCGCTTCGCGGGTTTTTTTTAAATTATTTTTTAAGCTGATAGATTCACTTATCTACTCTCTCAAAAAGGTCTTTATATTTCTGAAGAGTAAGAACAATAGTATTTGGACTCACCATTTTTTCCTTAAGAACTTCTTTTTGAATTTCTTTAATAGGCATTGGTCTTTCCATAGAGTTCAAAATTCTTTCAATGATATCTTTTACACTTCCTCATTGGAAACCTCGTTCTTTAAGACCATAGATACCAAGTCACATATTAACAAAGAGGTCATTATTTTTAACCAATTCATTATGTACGGTATTTACCTTAACTGGTTTTTCTGGAAACCATTCAAGAACCTTTGTAGCCATTTCTTGGTAATGAAGCGGCTTATTAATTCTTCTAAGGATATAGAGTACTTTTTGCTTAATCGTCTTAGGATTTACTTCAGTGAACGTATCTAATCAAATTTTACCATAGAAAGTTGCTGTTCACTTAATCGCCTTAAAGAAATTTGTATAGAAAAGATTATTTTGCAGATAGGTAATATCAGGATATTTAGATGCATATTGATCTTTAAGCTTATCAACGAACTCATACAAGTCTTCAGCTTCACCCTTTTGAGTGAAATACTTCACAACATGCAATGAAATATCAGTAAGAAGGTCTTCAAATAATGGGTCAATAAAGAATCACTTCCAGATATGTCTATTTCTCTTAAGATAGTATATATCAAAGTCAGAAACAATAATCATTTTCAGCTCTTGCAGATTGAACTTACCAATTCATTTGTTCACTAATTTAGCAAGGAAATCGTCTTCAATCAAGAATCAACCATTCATATCAAGTATCTTCTTTCCTTCCTCAATAACTTTAAGATACTTATCATTTCATATAATTAGTCTTCTCAATCTCATTAATCATTGTGCCTCAATTTGTCTTACTCTTTCTCTTGTTAATCAATAACTTTCACCAATTCTTTGCAAAGGCACTTCTTGTCAGCTAACTAAACCAAACTTTCTATAAAGAACAAGTTGTTCTTTTGGCTTACAGTATTGAAGTATGTCTTTTACATTGGTTTTCTCTAGATCTACTTTTATCTTTTTGTCATCCATTTTAGCACGAAAACCCATTTCTGCAATATATAATAAGTAAAAAACATGAAATTGATTAGTTATTATTCATATATAGAATCAAGTCAAGCGAAACTTCTAAAGGAATTTCACTTTGTGTCAATTTTCATGTTTCACGTTGAGTAGACATACAATAGCACAATTAGATCAAAAGCCAATAGAATCGACATAATATTATTCTGGCATATCCTCTATCTGTTTAATGAAAGATTCTAAAAGATGCATAGCTGCAAGAGTATCTGTACCAGGATGTTTTTCATACACTCACAACGTAGCTCATGCTTGAACACTTGAATACTCTTCATCAACTTTAATAATATCTAACCTATCTTCTAAATAAGCAAGTTCTTGAATAAAGGCATCAATATCTTTCTGAAGTTTCTTATGTTGTTTTGGATATCAGACAACCACCGTTCCAATGTGATGACGTCAAACAATATCAGAAAGTCAGTAAAATAAAGATTGGTCATTCATTAACATACCAATTGGCATAACCATACCAGATCTCGTATTCCAATACGCTAATCAAATATATTTTGTTCCATAATCTACTCACAAAATATTAAAATCTGACAATTTTTTAACCATAACAAAAAAGCTAATAAAAACAGTACTATAATTAGATATATACTATACATCTCTCAAGGAACATCAATTAAAAACGAAAAAGTCAAATCACACGAACAAACAAAATCAGTTCATTATAGAAAGGAAAAATGTATACCTAAACTAGAAAAAATAAAGAACAATTTTAGCAATAGCTTGAAATACGATGGATGATCTTAAAAGTCTCCTCAAAACAACACCAAAGTACATAAATATACTCTCCCAAAATGGAATAAGCACACTAAAAGAGCTTTTTCTTTACTTTCCAAGAACCTACGAAGACAGAAAAGAAATCAAAACATTAAGTACAATCAGCACAGATGGAACATTACAAACAGTAAAAGGATTTGTTACCAAAAAATCAGTCTTCACCACGCCAAGGGGAAAAAGGATATCACAAATTCACTTTATTGATGAAGAAGAAACTCCTGGAGTAATCAATGTCTTTCGTGGAACATTTATTTTAAGAACCGTAAAAACAGAAAAACGATATTACATTATTTGAAAACCTGAACTACAATATGGAAAAATTCAGTTTACGCATCCTGATCTCATGGAAGCAACGGAAACAGGTGAAGATGCATACAATTTCTGAAGAATTTACCCAATATACTCGGAATTACTTTGAATAAAACCAGCTCGATTTGCAAGAAAGATCTATCCACTTCTCTCATATATTCCACAGGTCTTCACTGAATATTTGCCTGAAACATTTCTTAAAAAATACAAGTTATCATCTCTCAGTCAAACCATAACTGACGCACATTTTCCAGAAACACTAGAAGCAGCTCATCATTCAAAAGAAAGGATTTTCTTTGAAAAACTTCTTGGAATTCAGCTTGTTTCACTTGAACAACAACTTACTTATAAGAAAGAAACGGAAAAAAAAGAAGACATCAATCGAGATCACATTAAAGAATTTCTCTCAAAGCTACCTTTTGAATTAACTTGAGCTCAAAAACGTTGTATAAAAGAAAGCATCGATGACATCTACTCATGATCAACCATGATGAGACTCTTGCAGGGAGACGTATGATCGGGGAAAACCGTTGTAGCTGCAGCAATTGCCTATCACATCATTAAAGAAATGAAAGGCCAAGTTGCTTTCCTGGCTCCATTATCCGTACTAGCATATCAACATTTCCATGGATTAGCTAAACTTTTACTCCCTCTATGAGTTAGAATCGAACTGCTCACAGGAGCTCTCAAAGCATCTCAAAAAACAAGCATCAAAGCGTCTTTACATGCAGGAAATATAGATATTGTCGTCTGAACACACGCAATCATTCAAGAAGATATCCAATTTCATGATCTTCAGTTCGCTATTGTCGATGAACAACACAAGTTTGGAGTAAGGCAAAGAGGATTTTTTCAACGTTTTTGAAGTCCTCATCTGCTTCAAATGACTGCAACACCTATTCCTCGCTCACTCACCCTAGCGTTCTTTTGAGAATTTGAAGTAAGTATTATCGATGAAATGCCAGCTGGAAGAAAAGAAATAACAACTAAAATAGTAAATCAAACAGAACTAAAAAAGCTCAAAGCTCGAATACTCACAAAACTCTCTCAAAAACAAAAATGCTTCATCGTTACACCACTTATCCACGATTCAGAACACGAATGATTAGAAGAAATTGCAAGCGCTCATACCGAACGAGAAAACATTGTCGCTCTTTATCCAGAATTACAAGGAAAAATCTGACTCCTCCATGGACAAATGAAAGCACAAGAAAAAGACACCATTATGAACGAGTTCAAGAACGGAACCTATCAAATACTTGTAAGTACAACAGTTATTGAAGTATGAGTTGATATACCAGACGCAACAATCATGATTATAAAAAATTCAGAACGTTTCTGATTATCCCAGTTGCATCAGCTTCGCTGAAGAGTATGAAGATCAGATCTTCAGTCATACTGCTTCCTCCACACCAAACGTAAATCAGGAAACAGTTACATTCGTCTCAAACATATGGAAGACACTAACGATGGTTTCAAGTTAGCTGAAATAGATCTTAGACTTCGTTGAGCAGGTGAAATACTGTGAACAAGGCAATCATGAGAAACAGACATACCATTAGAAATATTAACCGACAGTACATACCTACACACTATTCAAGAAGCAGCCAACGATCTTATACACAACTACCCTCAAGCAAAAGAAAAGCTCCTTAAAGAAGGAGGTTTATCCGATGCGTGAAAGAATCTAGTATAATCAAGGTTATCAAGCATCTTCTCTTTCCTCAATAACTTCTTTGATTAGACGAAAGCTATATCATCTTCACTGTAATTTCTGAATAATTGATACGCCATCCAATCAACGATTTTTCAAAAGATCTATTTCAGAAGAAATTTTTGCTTTCATTCATTCAATCAAATCTTCTTCATGCTCAGCAATAACATCATCAAGCAGTCACTTTTCAACTCACTTTTGCAATAATTTTCATCTAATTTTAAAGAGTGGCTTCCCTTTACGTTCTACTTCAGATGACAAATACAA
Organism: bacterium; assembly: GCA_020629735.1. Classification (GTDB taxonomy): domain Bacteria; phylum Patescibacteriota; class Gracilibacteria; order Absconditabacterales; family Absconditicoccaceae; genus JAHDCT01. The sequence continues at coordinate 6,053 of JAHDCT010000046.1, forward strand.
TCTTGCATACTCAGCATCATTTACGTAATTCAACTCAAAAAGTTGCTGCATAACTTCCTCAATTTCTTTGTCAAAATATCACTTTTTACGTAACTGTAAACGAAGCTCATATTCTGTCTTAGGAAAGCGATTTATATAGTGTAAGGCATAGTCAAAACAAGGTTTCATAGATGATGTCATTGCAATAAAATACGGCATATATATAGTAAACGAAGTTTAGAAGTACATACCAAAGAAACAATTTTAACGTCTCCTAAACGAAACGAGTTTACTCTATAGACAATAAGAATATGACGAATCTGAGTGTATTCTTATATAGAACCAACTATATACATTCGACATTGTGGTTGCAACACCATTGAAGCAATCCTTTATTATACAACTTACCAGAATGCTCCTAAAACTAACACAAATACTCATCTTCTGATTGTCATCATTTTTTCTCTCATATTTACTTTACCCACGGTATATAAAGCTCTTAAAAAAACGAAAAGCAGGACAAAGTATACGTGAAGATGCACGAAGCTGATGAGAAGCAAGTATTTACAAAGAACTACATCAGCACAAAGCTGGAACCCCAACCATGTGATGAGGAATGTTTCTTTTCATAACCGTTATTATGGTAGCAAGTTCCTTCGGATTACAATACCTAGGATATATCAATAACAGTCTCTTCAATAGAAGCGAAACATACGTACTCCTCTTCGCACTATTTAGTATGTGAGGATTAGGACTCGTAGACGATATTCTAAATATAAAATGAATTGGAAAAATTAAATGACTTACGAGCAAAATAAAATTCATCTGGATGTTCCTTTTCTCTGGATTCATTTCATGGTGGTTTTATAGTAAGCTTGGAATTGATTATCTAAATTTACGACCATTCGCATGAGAAGTAGAATTATGACTATTTCTACCTATCTTAAGTTTTATTTTCACGGTATGACTGGTAAATGCAGTGAATGTAACAGATGGTTTAGATGGATTAGTATGATGACTCTTATTGCTTGTATTAGGAGTATTAGCTGTAGTAACATTTAACTCTCAACGATATCTAGCAACAACTATCATTGCAATAACGCTAGGATCAATAATAGCTTTCTTACGATACAACATCAATCCAGCTAAAATATTTATGGGAGACGCAGGAGCTCTATGACTCTGATGACTCACAGCTACACTTGTCTACTTACTCAATATAAAAGTAGGTATTGTAGTTCCCTTCTTATTAATGTTTCTCCTCTTCTGGATTGAAATTGGGTCGAGTATGTTTCAAATGATCTGGAAAAAAGTCTTTAAGAAAAAACTCTTTCTCATAGCACCATTCCATCATCTTCTCGAAAAGAGAGGAATGCAAGAACACACAATAGTAATGAAGTTTCGACTCATACAATGAATCTTATGTATGATAGCACTTGTCATGTTTTTTTACCAAATTCAAAGTTAAAAGAAAATGACAAAAAAATTATGAAAATATATTATGCTTCTCTATAAAGTATTTTTCGTAGGACTTCTTTTACAGTTCTTAGCTTTCAACATAACCACTTTTTCTTGGTGAATAGACTCGTCACAAACGACATTTATTCGGCTACGAAAAGAAGCAGTAATTGGGATACTATGACTTATAAGCTTATTCCTCATTATCTATAATAAATCACGAAAACAACTTATTTTTCCTCATCATATTCTCTCTCTCCAAACCTTATTGATGCTATGAGTAATTGCGGCTGCATACGTTAGCATTATCCATCACGAACAAACATTGGGAGCCTTTCTATTAGCATTTAAATATGATTTTCTAGGATTTTTTATTCTCTTCGTCTGATTTCACTCGAGTAATTTTCTAGAAAAACAACAAAAAGAAGAACTCTTTCAACGATACGGTAATCTTATAAAAATAATACTGATTCTTGCGCTTTGACGATACGCTATCACGTTTATAAAACCATGAATTCTCAAACTCTTTTGATACAATAATCTTATTTTTGAAGGAACGGCATGAGGTCAAGCACCAGCTGTCTATTACACTCATATCAATCAAGGACTACCTCGTAGTCAATTTCTTTTCGAAAGACCAACAACACGATGATTTTTCCTCACAGCCTTACGACCATTGTTTTACTTTCTTTTTCTTCATAAAAAGCCTCTAGCAACGACACGATGACGACGAGTCATCTATGGAATCAATGTTATGCTTACCTTCTCTAGAGCTGCTCGATGAACACGATTTATAGAAATCATTCTCATAGGAATCCTTACCAAAGAAAAAAAGATAAAATTCAAAAATTTCTTTCTTAAAACTATCCTTCCAATAATAGTAATTATCATAGGACTATGAGCTTTTTTCTTTAACGATATTTTTTGAAGACAGTACTCTAATACTGGACATATAAACGAAATAAAGAAATGA
>JAHDCT010000047.1 GCA_020629735.1 bacterium
TCTATCGACTTCTACATATCGATCTTCCTTAGAGTACTGTTTATTAAAGATGCAATAAGATTTGTTTTTAAGTCATATGCATCAGAGACAATAAGAGCACGCCTGGACATGCATGCAGTAAAAAGTATGTGTTCATCTTCATACATTATAACAGCAGTACGCATGGCTAAATAATCATCAGCTATTAACTCAAGCATACATATCAGATCATCTTCAGATAGAAAATGAGTCATAGTATCTTTCGGCTCAGTTTGGATTTCATCAAAAGCAAATATTTCTTCCTTCTTTTAAATAGCTTGTCGCGAATCAATTTTCGACATCCTCCGTAAAGGGAATATATCCCATAAGTGTTCAGGTAGCTGTGCGCGTAAAATTATTTTTTTCGCTAAGGAATTTATTTTTTAGTTTATAGTATTCTTCTTCGGAGTAGGCTTTATTCTGAATACAAAAAGACTGATGTTCTAAATCGTCGCAGTAAAGACACTCCCTACATCATGTAAGGTTATTAGAAAACCAAATCTGGTGGCTATTTTTAATATTAGTTGAGTAAAAAACTTCGTGAGAACGGAAGACAGCATAACTATCATACACACACGAAGCATTGTCTCGAACAAGGACACTGTTATGGATATCGGTTGAATACTTTATTGAATAGGAGTAAGTCACATTTTCACATCAAGTGAGGTTACTCGAAAGGTAGATGTTCTTAGAATTGTTAACAGTAGTTGAATACTCGCAGTTTTCATTATCTCAGTAATGGCTTACTCATGGAACTTTGTTTTGGAGGAAGAGGTGATGCAAAGTCTTAAAAAAAGATCACTGATTCTCGATGTCAAAGAAATTATTTTCTAAATCTTCGCGTGTAGTGAGCACTCCTCAAAGTCTTCAAGTAGGAGGAAAGTTACTAATAATCTCTCAGTTTTTGTAGAACGAAAAGGTGTACCAGCTACAGATTTCTTTTACAAACTCTTTTCGTGGTGTATGTTTTCTTTTTTCTTGAATTTTCTTTTGTCGATAGAGAAGATCGTGCATACTGTATTACGTGATTATGTAAGATAAATTATTTTTGGAGAAGCTTGTGAAATTTCAAAAAATTATCAGAAAACCTCCTGTCTATAAGCATTTTCACTATATACCTTAAACTGAGCATCTTGTGGGTGTACACTCAGAATCTGTTCTCATGTTGCATCACAGTTTCTCACATGAAGCTCTCTTCACGTTCTTTTAGCAAGTCTCTCTTTATGCCTCACGTCAGGATGCTTACGAGGAAGTGAAATATTGTGTTTACGGTAATACGCAAGTTCTTGCTTAAGAAAACGAAACGGTTTTCAACTCACGGAACATAGAATCGCAACATGTACAATATCATCGTCAACATCATCAGCAAAGTGAGGTAGCTCTTGTGCAGGGAGGGTGGTAATTCATTCAGGTACATTGATTGGATATTCTTTATCCTGCCAGCTGTATCATTTTTCCAAAGCTTCTTCCTTAGTAAGCGGGTGATACTCCTGAGCAACTGTTTCATTGTATCCGAAAGGACTGAGCGATGGGTCAAGGAATTCTCACCATTGATCATTCTCTTGCATGCGTGTAATAAGCTGAGGAACAAGTTGTTCGTACTCTTCTTTGGTATACTGTTTGTTATATATACAGTATGACTTGTTTTTAAGTCACACACATCAAAAAAGATGTTGAGAATTATGACAGAGCATACAGTAGAAAATTTTATCGTTTTTGATGGAAAGAAAATTTCCTATCGAGTTGCACGTTCAGGTACAGGAACATCAGTTATAGGAATAGTTAGCTCAATAGGGTGATGCATAGTCAATATCTTGAGAAGAAACTATATTGTGTAAGAAAGAAATATGCTTCGAATCTTCTCAGTTATTGATATTAAATCAGTTAAAACAATTTTTTGAATCGTAAATACCTTCTCACCAAGAATTTTCGCTGTTAACAACATGGAATGCTGGTCTTGGCTTATGAGAAATGAGTAATTGATATTTTTCTTGATAGTTCTGCAGAAGTTGTTTAAGATAATCTTTATCTTTCCTTAGTTCCTCAATTTTTTCTTTTCATACAAATTCATTAAGGAAGTAATATTGTTTATTCGAAAGCCCAAAGCACATAATACAGTCCTGGCATCAGTAACTTTCTTCTACATAGAGACAATTTGAGCAATTCTCAGCGTTATAGGTATAAAAACAATTATAACATCTTTTAATATTGATGCACTCATAACAATATTCACTATCAAAAATAAGATGGGTATCTACGTTATTATTTCATCATGAAATAATATCGCAATAGAGGCAATCTTCATTATCTCATCATCAAAAAAGAAGATAGCAATTTTTGGCATTAATTGCGAAATTGGAGTACTCACTATTCGTGTTCCCAAAAGAATAGAGAGAGCAGTGAGGAACACGTTTACTAAGCAGTGAAAATTGTGTCATAAAGTCAGTATCAAACTCCATTCAGTACTGTGTTGCATCTAGCTCATCAGACCACCAGTAGTTTTGATCATATACCTGATACTCGCTGTCAGGTTTGTAAATACTAATAATTGGTTTTTTCGAATGATCGCAAACTCTCTTATATAAGGTTGTTTCGTTTCTAAAAAGCATTCTTCTTCTTTGTCTTTCCTCTGGGCAGAGGGTAGGGAAGGGAACGAGATATTTCATTCATCAAAAAACCGGACTAACCTTCTCGTAAAATTCTTTATCGCTTTGAAAAATAGCAAATTGCTTTCAGCTAATACGACAGATACGCCATTCTATAATTGGGTCTCATGTTTTTCTGGAGATGTATTCATAGACTTCTTTACGCATAAGGAAGGAGTGAGGAAGTGTAAAATCCAACACGAGCATCTCCATAAATGTAGAGAAAAAAGGTACAGTTACTATAAGAAATACTGAGAACAAAAAGAACTAATAGCTTTAGAGAAAGAAAAATTTAAAGTAAAAAAGTAAAAATAGTCGAAAGTTCGTAAAAGAACAATTTTATATACTATATTATCTATGCACGGGGACTTTATATTTGCAGATCTATCAACATATACCTTAACGGAAACTAAGGACTTTTACGAGAAGGTATTTGATTGGAAGTATTATTCCGATGACCAAAGTTATTTTGTTGGATATAAGGGGGATCATGAAGTGGCAGGTCTGTACGAAACACCTGAGAAGTTCAAAGAAATATGAATGCCTTCTTTTTGGATGACCTATATACAAGTTGAGGACAGAGATAAAGCCGTTCAAATCGCTATTGAGCAGTGAGGAAAAGTAGAAGTGAAAGAAAACATATCTCCATCTGAGAAAGTTGCTCTTATAAGAGACCCACTAGGAGCAGGATTTACGATCTATGAAGGAAGCAACTTACAAAGTAGAACAAAAAATACTCTAGGAACTATGGTTTGGAATGAGCTCTATATATCTGATATAAGCAAAGTTGAATGATTTTATAAGAACCTCTTCGGTCGAGAAATAAGTAATGTGAGCACAAAGAGGAAAGAGATAAGAAGTAATGGTGAATTCATCTGAGTCATAGAGGAACTAGAAGAACAGTTTAGATCAAAGTATCAATACCGAGGTGTTTACTTCGCAGTTAAAAGTATAACAGAGGTGGTAGGAAAGGTAGAAGAGCAGTGATGAATGCTCTTATATCAAAATGAGGGCCTTGCTTCATGTACCGACCCCTCATGAGAAGCATTTTTTTATCTCCAGCAGGTATAAGGTCAGATGTGTTTCAACTTTACTCGTTTAGAGTGAATGAAGGTTTTGTTTTGACTTTAGTGAGAAAACATGTTAAATATAACAAGGTGAGAAATCGGTTTTTACTCCTAAGAAGATAATGGACAGAACGGGATTTTTATATAGGTTGTGAGTTATAGTAACAGCATCAACAAATCCTTCGACAGCATATAGTATGCTCAAAAATATTGCTGTTGATAATAAAGATGAGTTGGAAATGCAAACTGATCCTGAAAAAATAAAAGCCTTAAAGTGATTGCTTCATTTGTGTGAGTCTTTACAAATCTTGAGTGGAGAAGGACAAGGAGGGATTCAAACAGATGACTTTAATAGAATTCACGATCGTAACTTATATGGGTCAGGAAAAGAATGGAACTCTCATTTATGAGGTGCAAACATCGATGGTGGAGACGCAGACCTTTTCATAATCAATGATATGGAGGAGTTAGAAATTACAAATGATGAGCAAGTAGAAAGACGAATAAAAGAAACAATCAACCTCATATTTGATCATGCTGACTTGAAGTTTTCTTCCAAAAATCAACAGTTGTATATAACCAATTCTGATTTGAGTTTTTCTCTACCAACAGAGGTAAATCTGAATAATCCGCATGACCTGCAATACTTAGAGCTAGATGATTTAGTGCCATTAAACCCAAAAGTCTATCTTCAGCTTGCACAATTTTTCTGAACATGTGATCAGAGTGATATTGAGGACCTATGTATAGAACCGTTTAATTGGAGCACTAAGGTGAGAGAGGTAGAGAAAAGCTCAAATAATCAATCCGAGACGATTTATTTTCCTTATGCTCATCCAGTACCACCACATGAATCATGAGTTGAGCCCGATAAATACGATGAGCTGCTACAGTTGATTTCATATCATGCTTGGTGATTAGTAAAAAAAGCAATTGATGAATTAAAATTTCATAGATGAAAAAAAGTAATAATAGTGAGTGAGCAAGTGTGGGAGAAGAAAATTTGTAGAGAGGAGGAAGTGAGTGATTTTCCGTTATGGAGAATAATCTGTTCAATAATTACGAGTTCTTATGCTAAGGAACGATCAAGTCTGGTTCTCAATAAACTGTCGTGAAAAGACCAAGATATCTGACTTATGCTTGAGCAATTAGTTAAATATGTCTGTTGAGAAGAGTTACTATATCAATACTTGTGTGATCAATGAGTTGATGTAGAATTACATCCAGCCATTTCACAGGAACAAGCAAAGCAGGTTCAGCGTGGAATTAATGATGCGTATAAAATCTATCAGGAAAACGTAGTGCTTCTTTCAACAAAAATTGATAGTTATCAAACAAGAGATGAGAAAAATAGCAGGGCGCTTAGAGAGATTGTGGAACTTACTAAAGTCTGTAATGAAGCTACTCAGAAAGCTGACCAGTTAATTATGGACTACCGTGAATCATTGATTCAGAAGAAAGTTAATAGCCTACAGGCGCAAGAAAAAGATCCTAACAAGGTTGTGTATATATTGTGATTCTGACTATGACATAAGAATAACATTATCCAAGATTGGAAAGTAAAAGACCAAGGTCAGCTAGAGGTGATTTCTCAACCCATGCATGAGAGAAATCTAGATGAGTTCGTTAAAAAGTATGGAACAACATCGTTGGACGTAGTTGATGAAATTAATGATTTTTTGGGAGGGATAAATCTTGCTGGAGGGAATCTTGACGAAGATGTATTAGACAAGTTAGATAATTTACTACGTGATGAGGGATTTGAAGCAGGATTCGAGGCAAACAAATCAAAGTTCCCGTACACACCAGAGTGAATGACAGAGCAAGAAATACAAGACTTGGTAAACGGTCTTAAAAACGATGATGAATACTCTCGTTGGGAAAGGACAGAAAATTGAGAGAGGTGTGAATATGAGGCTTGATATGGGACTCAAATGGATTTCTTAAGACGTTGAGGAACTCACGAGCATCGGGCTGCCATTCAATGACCTATCTGTGATATGTCAGAGAAAGTACATCAAGCACTCTGAGGCCTACCATTAAGTCATTATAGTAAAATGAAGTGAATTAAAACAGTAGTGTATCCTCAGTCAACTAGAGAAGAAGGAGTCTCAGTCTACAGTTTTAGGCATTATTTCCCGATCATTAAAGAACATCATACATACAAATTTTCTATAAGATGAAAAGTAACTTTTGATGAAAATTGAGTTATGAAGGTAGAGTGAATTGCTTTAAATATATGATTACATAGGCGTTTAGATTCAGAAATCGAGTCGAAAAAATGAAAAATTAAAGGAGAGTTACGTGAGTATTTTACTCGCAGATCATCTAAGGGGGAAAAGTTTAACAAGCGTTTACGACAAGGTTTTAAGGAAGGGAAGAGAAGTGTAAGAATTTGAAGAAAATTATTTTTGAGTGATATTTTAGATAAGGAAGCAAACTGGAAAGATGATGCGTTACAGATAATTAAAGTCATCGAAGGGTACGATAACTAAAAGGAAAAAAACTTGGCCCATGGTGTTTTATAACAATAAGACTCTATATGAACATGAATCAAGGTAAGTTATTGTGTTCTAATTTAGCGGATAATTTAGTCGGCCTACCAAGCAGTCCTTGAGATAGAATGCATTGAATTAAAAAATGAGTCGCAAAAAATATTCTGTATCTCTTATGAAAACTATATAATATAAAGTTAGATGAGTTGTGAGAAATTTACAATCCAATCGTTGATGTCAAAGGATATCAAAAGATTGTTGAGTGAGTTAAAAGAGCAAAGTTGAAAGCCAACTTTCATGGGTTGAAGAACCTACCTGATGACGGAAAATTTATCATGGCATCAACGCACAATCATGGTTTGCCAGAAGCCTTGCTATCTATGAACCAGTTGATCAAATCGTATTGAGGTGCGCATATTCTTGGAACGAGGCATGCAAAAGTACTACGGCATGATTCCGAAGAAAGGGTAGTAACGCGAGTTGATTTTAGTAAGGCAGAGGGAGAAAAAGTATGAAATAGGATGTACGATGACATTCAAAGTAACTTTGATAAGAACCATCCTTTGTTGATCTATCCAGCAGGAGATATTTCTCAAAAGAGAGGCGGTGAGGTCTCAGATCTAAGGCGGAGTTGGAGTTTCGTGCTCCTTGCACAAAGATATTGAGTACCGATTGTACCAGTAAAAATTACGACCGAGTCGTCAAACCCTTTCTATGAAGGATTGCACCCTAGTAAATGAGTGTTTAAATATCTAGAAAAAACGTATCTTTGATGGCTCAGAAAAGGGAAATATATGCTTAACGAAGTAATTGAGCGAAAAGACAAACCTGTAGAATTTCATATTTGAGAGCCAATCTACTTGGATAATGCTACAACATTCGAAAAAAAGACACCATGATGAAGAAATATATTGTCAAACGAGGTTGAGAGAATTAGAAAGGAAACCTATGCCTTAGGAAAGTAATTGCATGAGCATCTCATAAATAGTATGCGATGTAACATAGAGTAATAGTCTTACGCAGCTTCGACTGCATGAAATTTTCATTTAAACTTCTGTAGTCTTCTCAGAAATTTCTTTTTCATTTGGCCTGGGAGATATAAGAGTGGTTGAAGGGGGTACATTCTTGCACCTAGGCGTTTAACATCAACTAGTATGGGTTTATATTGATTTGGTGATACCTTTTGAACGATAAGGTTGTTTCATAGATGAAAAATATCAGTAAATCGAAGCTTGTGCTTAAGGAGTTCGTCAGTAATGAAATGTATATGTTCCCAAAACGTATCGTCGTGAATAACTCAAAGTTCTTGAATATTTTTTGAGTAACTTCAGTCATAGTCTCTAGGTCTTGAGCTGTATAAGACATCTCATTCTAATGATACATGCTCAGGTACATAAGCTGATAGCGTTTCGGGGATTTTTTGGAAGTTGCTATATTCAAACTTATTGAAGTCTCTTATTCAGAAATTGAAAAGGGTGAACAATGAGGTCTTAATGTTGATCGACTTTCAGAAAAAGTTTTTCTTTAAGGTTGGCTTTACTTTTTTCCCGCAGATATTTTCATTATTTGTAGAGTAGCAGTCTCTATAGCGTCACGATCAGATATGTTCTTGAAGCTGCATAGTGTAATATAAGTAAATTCAAATATGTTTTGATGTATAGAGTAAAAATGAAATAAGTCAATGATTTTAGTAAGAAACTTTTAGTAAAAAATGTGAAAAACATAAAGTACCGTACAAAATAACTAAGTATATTCACTTTTGATTTATGTAACCTTAATTGCTGCAATTATAACATAAAATAATTTATTTGACAATAAGTTTTTATAAGATATAATATGTGTATGTTTTTTATTTTAAACAAAAATAATATGAAAAAGTTGTTTTATGTATGATTTATTTTATTGACTTGAGTAGTGCTATCTTGATGCTGAAAATGAGAACAAGACTCAAAACAAACTGTGGATTTTGAAACACAGTCAGAAATAGTAGATGACAGCTGATTTTGAGTAGCAATTATACCTGGTGAATATGCAGAAGATTACGAAGAGAGGAGATCCAAATGAGAACGTGTAGAGCCTGAAAAAAAGAGGTGATGAGAAGGAATAGATAAGAGAAAAAAGAACGAAGAGGAAATGGATGAGGACGAGGAAGAGGAAATGGATGAGGACGAAGAAGAGGAAATGGATGAGGACGAGGAAGAGG
>JAHDCT010000048.1:0-3994 GCA_020629735.1 bacterium
TACGATACAACAACATGTATTGCAGATATAACCGCGGTTAGCAAAATTGGCCATCGGAGTATTTCTACTCAAGTCCAATCAACTCATCAAAAAAACAGCAAAAATGGTATTCATGAAAAGATAAGTGAAATGTTTCTGATACATGCTGTCCAGGTACCACCAAATTTTCTTGAATATTTTGCGTAGAGAATGGATTGAATGCTATAGCATAATACTGCTAGTATCATTCGCGAGAGAAATCACATAGTCATGCCTTTCTAATTGTGTAAATCTTATTTCAAAATTTTCTCAGATGGGATTCCTTTCTTCTTAGCGTAGTCAAAAGCTTTATTTTCTTTTTGCAATTTCAATCACACTTCAACCTTTTCTCAATTTCTTCTTAACTCTTGCGCTTTCTCCATATTTGAAAGTAAATCATTTTCATCCAAAAGAGGGATGTAGGTCCCTGTTTGTCCTTTCTTCTCTGGTAACAAATTATGGCTCTCTAAAAAGAGTTTCATTGTTTCATCTCCTGGAGCAAATCAAACAGCTGGTATTGGAGTCTTTGCTCAAAAGATTTCAGATAATCCATTATACCTTCCTCAACCAAATAACGCTCTTCTGTTGTCTGGATGCAAATCAAACATCTCAAAAATAAGTCCATCGTAATAATCAAATCACCTCATGAGAGCTCAAGAAAAAACAATGAAGCTACCATATCACATTTTATCCATATATTTCATAATTTCTTGTAACTCTTTAATTCCCTCGTTCTCTTCCCCGATTATGTCTATTATTTCATCTAGTGTTGTACTTTTTAAGAAGCTAATAATTTGTTGAGCTTGATTGTTTTCTACTCACTTTTCACTCAATACTTTTACAAAATCTTCTTCTGATAACTTATCTCGCTTATCCATAGTTCTTACTGCCTCACGCTTTTGATCTGCGGAAAGCCCAACAACAGTATCTAAAAAATAATCTATTACCTTGCGGTTATTGATTCTGAATTCAAACATTTCCCTCGTTGCCTCGAAAGCGAGCATTAACTCAATTGCTAGTTGAACAATTTCAATATCAGCATGGATACTTTCTTCTCAAAAAAGATCGACGTTTAGTTGTCGAAACTCTCTGTTTCTTCCTCTTTGTGGACGTTCGTTACGATAGAAATTTGCAATAGAAAACCATCTGATTGGTTTTGGATATTCACGTCGATATTTACATACCATGCGAGTCACCGTTGGTGTCATCTCTGGTCTAAGCGCTAGGTCTGATATTTCTCCATCTCTATTCGTAATCTTTGTTAACTCAGATCATCCAACATCTTCACCTGATTTAGCTTCCCAGATTGCAACATCTTCTACGAGAGGTCATAGGTACTCATCATAAGCAAAACTGTTACATACTTTTCTCCATGTATCAAAAATATAGTTGCGAAGAGCAAATTCTTCAGGATACCAGTCTGCTGTCCCCTTTGGAGGGTTAACTGAAATTTTCATATTTCTATAAAAATAAAATTAGGTTGTCATATCTCGTTTATTTTTTATGCTCTTTATTTTATTCTGGATAATTTCATCAAGAGAAAGATCAAGGACTTCCGCCATCATAGCAACAGAAATAATAACATCAGCTATTTCGTTTCACAATGCTTCATTACTAGTACTCCCTTTACTTGGACGCTGCCTTCCATGAGCAAGAAGAACTTGCTCTGACAACTCCCCTACCTCTTCTGCTACCTTTGCTAAAACAAGTAAAATATCCTCCTTGTCCTCACTGGTTCTACCAAAACGATCATATTGAAGCTGGCGAAATTCTTTCAAGAATGCATGTAGCTTTCAGAAATCCATGATCACCTCTTTAATAAACTAAAATACTCTTCTTACCCTTAATATGCTTTAGCAAAAAGTACTCTTTTTGTACTTACCTCTCCTGTTTTAATACAAATTCATTCTTCCTCATCTAACTCGAACGGAATACAACGGATAGTTGCCTTTGTTTCTTGCTTTATCAATTCTTCTGTTTCTTCTGTCCCATCCCAATGAGCAAATACGAATTTCCCGCTTTCGATAGCTTGAGTAAATTCATCTCGGGCATCAGCATAGACTGTGTTCTCTTTAGTTCTCGACTTAGAACTTTCATAAAGATATTCTTGAATAGTATCTAACAAATCGACACAATATTGACCAGCTTCTTCAATTGGAATTAAGTTCTTTTCTCCTGTATCACGTCTTGTTATTTCTACCACACCGTTTTCCTTGTCCCTCATTCCTACTGCAATTCTGATTGGCACTCCCTTCATCTCGTATTCTGCAAACTTCCATCCAGGTGACTTCTGATCATCATCGTCAATTCTATAGCTAATTGGTGTTGCCATATCAGTAAACTGACTTGAAATGGTCAACGCTGATTTTTCAAAAACTTCAAACAATGGCATTAAGTATTCAGTGATTGTATTCAGATCTTCTTCAGTTTTCGTAATTGGAACAATCGCAATATGAAGTGGTGCAACGGCAGGTGGTAACACCAGTCACTTATCATCACTATGAGACATGATGAGTGCTCCCATAATACGAGTACTCATTCCTCGAGATGTTGCCCACACTAGTTCGTCTTGATTTTCCTTATTTTTGAAACTCACCTCAAATGCTTTTGCAAAGTTTTGCCCCAAGAAATGAGATGTGCATGATTGTAAAGCTTTTCCATCCTGCATCATAGCTTCAATGGTCAGTGTGTCCTCTGCACCAGCAAACCTTTCTGATTCAGTTTTATGTCATTTCACTCAATAGATTGCTAAATAGCGTGACATCATATCATCATATACTTCAAGCATTTGTCTTGTTTCCATGACGGCTTCCTCTTTTGTAGCATGTGCAGTATGCCCTTCTTGCCAGAGAAATTCTGCTGTACGAAGGAATACTCTTGTTCTCATTTCTCGTCTTACCACATTTGCCCATTGGTTGATTAGCAATGGTAAGTCACGATGTGACTGTATCCAATCTTTGTATGTTCTCCAAATTACGGTCTCAGATGTAGGACGTACAATTAATTCTTCTTCAAGTTTTGCTGTAGGGTCTACTACTACTCACGATCCATCAGGATTGTTCATCAGACGATGATGAGTAACTACAGCACATTCTTTTGCGAATCATTCCACATGATCTGCTTCTTTACTTAAGTACGATTTAGGAATAAAGAGTGGGAAATATGCATTCTTATGGCCCGTGTTTTTAAACATCTGGTCCAGAGTTGATTTAATATTTTCCCAAATTGCAAACCCATATGGTTTAATCACCATACATCCTCTAACCTCTGAATTTTGTGCTAATCCAGCCTTCTCAACTATCTCATTATACCAGGAAGAATAATCTTCTTCTCTTGTTGTTATTCACTTCTTAGACATCTTGTTTACTACAAAATAAAATGCTTAATACAATTACCTCAGTGTAGCAATTCTCTCATAAAAAACAAAATGAAAGTATTTTAAATTCTTTGCTTTCACTCCTACACTGAGGTGCTACTTATGCTTAGATGAAGCTAGTTTTTTTGATCTTTCTATCGCTTCATCAATGCTTTTCCTTAGCAACTGTCCACCATGGCAAATCTCCCACATATCACCAAAAGCTTCCGTTGTTCATCCTTTACTTGCAACCTTAGAGAAGAAATCATTAGGAAGCAGTGACTTTTGTCTTAGATGTTCTGCAACTCATCAAAACATCATAAGAATGTTCTGATACAGCTTTTCCTCGCTAACTCACAAGTTTTTTGACATAGCAATTTCAGTAAAATCACCAATCAACCTTGCTACAATACCTGGTCACGAGCCAAATAGAGCCGTATGCTCATGAAGTAACTCTTCATCTTGGTATTCGATTACTGATCATGCTTGAGAGAAAACTTCTTTCATGAAACTTGTTTCTTGGGTTTCTTTTCAACTTATATATATACCTGTTGAGCTTTTACCTGACTGTACTAACAGATTTGGCATTGCTCTTAGAATAGTCGATGAAACAGATTTTTT
>JAHDCT010000048.1:4004-8129 GCA_020629735.1 bacterium
AGAACTGAGACCAATGTTGAGCTTGCCTTAAATTGTGAAAGATTAATCTGATCTAGGTGCTGTGGTTTTACTGCCAATATCACTAATTCCGCTTCCTGGCTAATACCTTCTTGAATGAGTACGGATGAGAAATCTCTATATTTGGTTTTATTAATTTCCATTTTATCAAGAACATGAAGACTTACCTTATTTCATATATTCTTTTCCTCAATATACTTTGCTATTCATAAACCAATTTCTTTTCATAAATTTCCATGTCCAATTAGCTGTATGTTTTCCATTTTTTAAAGTTACTATTAAAAGTAGTTATCTTTTTTGACAAAGAACAGCTTTCTTGCCCTTTGCCGTTTATGGGCAAGATTGTTAGATGGGTTCGATTTGGTCAAATAAGAAACATACTTCAGATATTAAAATAAACTTTTCATAACAAAAAAGCTCTCATATAATAACGAGAGCTTTTTTGTGAGTATATAAATCTACCAATTACAAAAAGAGCTCTGTAATCGGGGGAACTACATGAAATATACTTTGAACTGATTTATTTTTAGCTGTTTTCATACTGAACATATAGATAATTATTTTACTATATCAAGGTTATTTTTGATCATAGCCTTCAGATCTGTTACGATCTGATATGGACTTTGAGCATGTAATGTTAGTATACCAACCTTTTTGGCCTGCGTCAAATTACTTAGTTTATCATCAATGAAAATGACTCTTTCTCATGAAACCTGTAATTTCTCAAGCACATACTCATATATTTCTGTTGTGTCATTGACTTCATCTGCAGCCTTTGAATAGCCTGTATGACATGAATTAAATAATGGATCAAAATGTTTATACCGTCATTTCTCCATGAATATTTGCTCTCGCTCTTTATTCATATCAGAAAGCAATCCAACCTTATATCACTGCTCTTTCAACTCAACAATATAATCTACAACTTCTTGATGAAGAATTGCATGACGCATGCATCCCACAATAACCTCCTCGTGTCAATTAAATATTCTCTTTCCAAATTTGTTCTCTAAGCGTTTAGCAACTTCTTGATAGGTTATTTTCCCTGCCATATGATCTGGATCAACATGTTGATTCCAAAATTTTCTGATTGTTTTTGCGTCGACTCATGCCCAATTTGCAACCGACTCAAACATACCGAATATACACTCATCAGTCTTATGGTTAATAACAACTCATCAAAAATCGAACAGAATTATTGGTTTTTCACTCATACTTCCTCTGGGGCTATATTATAAAAATCAAGTTTAGGTAGTGTATCCTTATTGAGAGAAACAAGAGTTACATGACAATTTCACACTTTCCTCAGGCTGGATGTTCCCCAAAAATGTGAGTCAACAATGCCTTGATAAGACCTCAGTGATTTACCAAAAGAATTGTCCTATCATTATACTCCTCCTTCAAGAACTCAAAAAATAATCAAGCACGTTCAATAAGTGAATTGTTTGATTCAATACGTCATTCATCTAACAAAACAGTATATATCTCATCTATACCGACACCAAATTCTTGTGCTAATTCAGTTTTATTCTTTCATGCTAAATCATACACATCTCTTTCTCTTAATGATATACGTTGCTCTAGACTCAGGTCTTCATGAAATTTCATTATTTCATGAGCTGTAACAAGTGTTCTTTGCAGATCAGATGAAAACGCAACATCAAAAGAGTGGGATGAAAGTCATTGAGCAACCAATTTTGCCTGCGTTAAACCTTCTTGCGTTAGTTCAACATCCATGTGTCCTGCTATATACCCTTCTTTATTTGAAGTAGCTTCCCCATGACGTACAATATATAATTTCATTTTTAACTGTTATATTGCTTGCATGTGCAATACTAAAAAATCTTTTTAGCCCTTTTTGCTATGTAGCGATAGAAAAATCATCTCCATACATAGATTTTACTTTTGACTTCTTTTTTACTTTCTTTTCTCAAAGTACATTGTGCCTCGCTATTTCATCTTCAAGTCAAAGGAGTTTTTGTAGTCCTTCGTGCTCTTTAAGCTTCTGAAGTACTTTTTGCTCAATTTGTCTTACACGTTCACGAGTTACATTAAATTCTGCTCACACTTGTTCGAGCGTATATTTAGGACCATCGATCCCATATCTCATTTTAATAATCTTTGCTTCTCTTTCGTCGAGCATATCGAGAATATACTCAAGATTTGCTTTGATCATTTCTTTCTCAACATGTTGATCAGGTCTTAGTGTTGATTCATCTGCCAACAGATCACCAAGAGAATCTTTCCCATCATCACCAACTTCTGCATCTAAAGATACATTTCAGAAAATCACTTCTTCGAGCTTTTTAATTTTCTTAATCGGGAAGTTTAACTCAGCAGCAACTTCTTTAGCTGTCGCTTGTCTTCATAACTTCTGGAAGAGATTTTGAGAAGCTTTGTTATACGCATTAATTTCATCTATCAAATGAACTGGAATACGAACATTCTTCGTCATATCGGCAATTGCTTTTGTGATAGATTGCTTAATCCATCGTGTAGCATATGTAGAAAATTTGAAGTCTTTATCGGGATCAAACTTCTCAATTGCTTTAATTAATCAGGTATTTCCTTCTTGGATCAAATCAAGAAAAGATAGTCTTGATCAAAGAAATTTCTTAGCGATAGAAATCACTAACCTCAAGTTTGAGGCGATAAGTCTCTTTCTAGCTGCATCTTCATTTTCACCGTATCTAATTGCATATGCGAGTTCCTTTTCTTCATCAGCAGTTAGAAGAGGTATCTTAGAAATCTCGTTGAAGTATAACTTAATGAAATCGCGATATTGTTTATCATTAACTGTATATGAATTATCGTACAATGTTACTTTTCCTAACTTACTTTCTTGTTGCTGCCCCTTCATCTCTTTAATCAAAATATCTTCAATTGTTTCAATCTTGATACTCAACTTATCAGCAAGATCATAAAATTTTTCAAGTATCTCTACTTGCTTATCAATATCGTCTACCTCTGAAAGAATCTCGTCTTCAGTAATGTATCATTTTTCTAAACCTTTTTTTAGAAGTTCTTGTAGAGATGGGTTTAATTCCTTGATGTCATCAAGTAATTTCTCTCGTAAGTGAGCTTTTGCAGTGTTAGTAATCTTAGCCATTCGCAATCTAATGTTGAGTAAAAAAGTACTACTACTTACTTCTAAGACGATACTTTGCTTTTTTAAGAGAACTTCCTAAATTGAGATCTTTTCCAGATCATGGTACTACAGTACCTATATTTATGTCAATGACAATATATTTTTCATTTTGGTCATATATAATTTGACGTATTCAACTTTAAGATTATTGTATGCGATTAAGCAAAAATTATTCGTACTTTACACCCTTATATATTACTATCAATAAAAGATTTAAGAAGTTGAATATCCTTTTCCTTAGGATCGTAAAGGTAGCTTTCAATTCATACGCTCTGAGCAGAAAGGACTGCTTGTGGATTGTGCTCAAAATAAATAACCTCATCAGCTTTTAATCAGTACACCTCTAGCATTGTCAGATAGTATGTAGGATCAGATTTTTCAGGATCATGCTCCAGAGTAAAGTATTCATAGGGTAGCTCACTTATTTTATGTTTTGTCACTTGTTCTTCGTTTGCTGACGTCAAGAGTATCTTTCTATTTTCATAACTCTCTAAAAGCTCATACATAGGTTTGTTGACTCACTCTCATACTACAACAAAGGTATGCACCGTATCCACTAAAATTGTTTTCATGGGTATATTAATAGAGTAAAATATCAGTATCAGCAACACAAGTGAGCCTTGATCATAGTGGCTTTTTCTCTGGATTGCAGTGGTACACATATAATTTATTTTCACCAAGTTCTAGTTCTTCAAGTTCCTTGTATGAGCAATGCGATGTACTTGGCCTACCAAAGTTAACTCCATGATACATCGTTGAGTGAATACCCACAGATAATTTCGCTAAGTAGCTTTTCACAACACCAATATCTCAAAGATCTCATGAATAAAAGACTTCTTCCTTATCTTCTGTGAAGACATAAGCAAACGATGAAAGTCATGTAAAATGAAGTCCAAATGTATCTATACATCTACATCATGCCACAGTATCTATATCAACAAATTCTACTGCTTCTTCTA
>JAHDCT010000048.1:8163-8401 GCA_020629735.1 bacterium
CATAAAAGTCCTCAGTAATGTCAGATGTTCTTGAGTGCAGTATATTATTTTTAATCTTTTTTTGAGATAACCTCTATAGTACGCAATCAGGTGAAACAAACTACCAATATGGTCTCCATGCAAATGAGTTAACAACACATAATCAACCGTATCTCTTACACCAACTTCTTGAAGTTTTCTAAAGATACTTGCTCAACAATCTATGAGTATTTTTTTCTGGTTGAGACTGACTATTGCT
>JAHDCT010000049.1 GCA_020629735.1 bacterium
GTTTGATGAGGAAGTTGAAAATTATGTAAAACGAATGCAAAAAGAAAAAGAATCATTTGCCGTTGAACTTTTTCCAAAACCAAATCAATTCAATTTTAAAAAAGGAGATAAGATTGGAAAGCAGGAATTACGACCCTTCTGAGCAATCATCATCGCATTGTCATACTGAGTTGAGGTATTTGGTGTTACAACAATTGTATAGTACCACTTATCCTCAATCATGTTAGGAGCCCAGTACGTACCTATCGTATAAGCCTTTTGATAGTCTGGATCGAATGCCCGTGTGTCTAAGTAAGGACCTGGCATATTTGACTTCCAAGTTGTTAAAATCGGTATCCCATTTCCATATTGAGCTGGATCTAAATAGGTTCCAGGTCCAAAATGAGATCCCTCAGATGCATTTAAAATAAAATCATGCTCATAAGTTTCCAATGGTCCAAAATTGTTCTCATCAAATCGAAAGAAGTTCAAAGCATATCTAAAACTATTATTCAGTTGCTTTACTTTTAGCTGACCTTGACTTGGAGCCCAATCGGACTCATTTAAGGACCGAATATTAGCTGAGGGTAACTCACCCGTTGGGTACACCATATTATGTTCATTTTTTAATGCTTCATAATCTATGATGATAGGTTCATACTTCCCCTCAAACTTACTTTGAAGATCTTTCATAACTCTCTCGTCTTGCAAGAATAGCATAATTGAGTGCACCTTTAGATCAGAGATTTCAGTTCTCTCATTTCTTGCAATCTCAGACTTTATTTCTTCAAACCCTTTTTCTCCTTGGGCTTCTAACTCCCTAATTGCTTCTGTTAATGCATCGTCAATCATACCTTGACCTTTATTTTTTTGAAGGAGAAATTCTTCCTCTGAAATTTCATAATATGGTTCAGAATAGATCTTTTCTTCATTTCCTTCAATTACCGAGTATTGAATTTGTGAGACAGAAATCCCTTTCTTTTGAGACATTTTCCATATATCATCATACGAAACAGGCTCATCAAAAGTGATATAATAGCTCAATTTATCCTCAAAAGTTTCTCGTTCGCTAACATGCTGTAGTTCATCTGTTGGAAGCATCTCGTCTTCCATTTTTTGACACCCTTGTATGACAAAGGTACCACCTATACACACCATCACTATGATGATCTGTATCGTTTTGCTAAGATTTTTCATAATTATTAATTTACGTCGTTTAAAAAATAAGATAGTAAATGATAGTGAAATCTAAACAGATAAGCGTAGAATATCGAAGCTTATATTGTTTAGATGAAACGCATTTACTACGTAGTATATTGATTTCAACTGTCTATTTTTATCATCAATATACTTCATTTTGTGATTCGTGACTGATGGAGTGAATCAAACTCCAGCTATGTCTTACTCCTTGAATAAGATCATAACGATTTTTACTTCATTTTTTACATTTGTCTTTTTTGTTTCGTTCATGAACATGGTGAACATATACAAAAAATCTCACATGAATAGTGAGATGTTATGAAAAAAAGCTGAAGAAAATTTTATACCCGCTTACTAGGTCAAAACTCTTTCTCTAAATCATCTAGAGAAACAGATCCATCAGCATTTACTCGAGAAAGACCATTAATTCCTGCAACTTCTTTGTATCTTGACTCCTCTACTGATCACATTAGATTATCTAGATCTCCAGGTATTCCTTCTTGTTCTAACTCTCTTTTTAACTCAACTCAAGCTAAAATATTTTCCATATTAGCGGATGTATCAAGATCAATCTCTTGATTATATAAATCCTCATTCTTAGCCTCAAATTTCTCAAATCACATGGTTTACTGGTAAGTAAATTATTCTTGTGCTGGCATTCATTCCATATCTGATGGTGGTCCGCCTTCAGCTGGAGCTTCTCCACCTTCTGACTCTTCATCACCCATAATTCCTAATCTTGCTGCAATTTCTGCGTCAACAAATTCTTTCTTACGACCATATTTCTTCGCTGAATATTCCTTCAGAATATCACGCACTTTCTTGTTTCTATACTCTTGCGTAAAGATCGAATTCATCGAAAATGGTCTTGTTGTCGTATTATTAATATTCAATTTAATATATGCTTTATAGTTCGCAATTCACAAAATATCTGGAGCACTTAAGACTGGTTGGTATTCCTTTTCAAGGAATTCAGCATCAGGAGCACCTACCTTAAATGACTGCATTGTCCCCACATTACCAAATACCGCATCTTTCACCTGAGATTTTCCTTCACCGATATTTCCAGATCATCCATCTAGCTGTGCAATAAACTGATGCGCCATAATCAAACAAAGTCTATACTTTCTCGCCTCAGAAAGAATGTCTGAGAAGGTATCAGTAATAAAGTTTTGAAACTCATCCACATAGAGGTAAAAATCCTTACGATCTTTCTTTGGAATTTTTTGCCTTGCCATCGCTGCGTTATAGATCTTTGATACGATAATCATTCACAGAAGCTGAGCATTTAGTTGTCCAATCTTACCTTTTGATAAGTTAATTAATAAGATTTTTTGATTATTCATTACGTCTTCAAAATTGAATCAAGACTGTGTCTGACCAATAATATTTCTAATCAATGAGTTCGTAATGAAGGATAGAATCTTAGAGGTAAAGTAAGGAATAATTTCTTGCTTTTCACGATCCCCCATCGCGTTATAGGTCTTATCTCGGAAGTTACGTACTACAGGATTTTTTACCCTTTCTGTTTTATAGGTTCTATATGCTTCATCGGTAAACAATCTCGGTACATCAATCAGGGTTGCTCATTCTTCCATATCCTCAAGTAAGGTCAGTGATCCATACTTGAAGTACTCTTGAATACGAGGACCAAAAATTTCTGGACCAAACATTTTTACAAACATTTCTACCGCATCATTTACTGCTCTATCTGCCTCAGCAATATGACTAATCTGATACAGGTTTAATCACATCGGACGCTCTTCATTTCAGGCATCAAAGTAGACTACATCTTTCGCCCTGCTCTTTGGTACATACTCGAGAATCTCTTCTACAAGATCACCATGTGGGTCAATTACACAGACTCCATCACCGGCCCAGACATCTTGTCTCGCGATTGCAGAAATATACACCGATTTACCGGTACCTGACTTCCCAATAATATAGTGATGTCTCGTTCTATCATCCCTTTTCATATAGATGGGTGTATACCTATTTCTATACACGTTCACTCAAAGAAGAATACCATCCTTGTAACATTTAAGGGCATATCTTTTATCTTCTTGTCTACGAACAACATATTTCGTTCAATTTTCGCTTTCTTGAATCTCCTCACCTTCTTGTGCAACATAATCGTCATCAACACGTTCCTTTGTTTCTATATCTTTATCGTAAAGAACTACATCTGAGTGCTTCATTTCTGAAAGAATATCATTCATCTTTCCTCATTTATACGTCTCTGCAATAATTCAACTAATAGCAAAATCTGGATTTTCATCTTTTAGGTGTGGCAAATTATCTGGCGCTGAAAGCATTTTATAATCCATCCATTTAATAATTGGCGTACGATTATAAATACTATCTGGTAGATGAAATAATGATGAAAGCTCATTTACCGAAAAAATATTTCTCTTAAAAAAGAAATAAGGTAAGAAAAACTTTGATGCAAAAATCCACATTGGCTTAAAGAAGAATGCCAAGAGATCTGCTTTTATATCACTTTTATCAAATTCATTATTGTACTCATCGGTATATACACTCGTACTTGCAAAAATATTTAGTACATTATCATCTGCACGACCTGGCTGATCTGATCATGAAATAATCATAAATGATGAGGTAAATCATTGATTAGCTGCCTCTTCACCCATAACATTAATTGAGTCTTCTTGCGACTTAATCATACGAACCATATTCTGCCCTCATGTTTTTAGAGCTGTTTCAGATTGTGGGCCATCTCCTCAAGATGATCATGTAAGAAACCTAAAGAATGTTACAGGCACTTTGAGAATTTTCTTCCACAATGGATCTCATGAAACATATGTTTTATCATTCCTGTATAGTCATGTTGCCCACTCTTTTGCTTTTTGATTATATCGGTTTCCAACTGGCTTCACACTCCAGACAAGAAACGCTTCGTCCTCTGGTGATACTTTTGCTATAGCATCTGCAAGGTTATTCATTGGATCATCTTCTAATTGTTTGAAGATACGAATTGGATAAATTGGATCCTTTGTTGGCTCTAAGGCGAGAATGTCTGTGTATTTTTTTGTAAAAAAACTTGGATCAGAAACCTCTTCTAATGAAACATTAGCATACTGAGCAGACAATGCTCCTTCAAGGATTTTTTGATATTCTGGATAAGTTCCCACAATAAAAGCTAGCTGTCATTTTTCGTAGGCCATAGAAAGGACAAACTTTGGCTTATTAAAGAGCCAATCCATCATATTTTCTGCAATTCACAGCTGTCAGAGTTTATGCATACTCTTGTACACTTGAGACATACGTCCTATTTTTTCCTTCATATCTTTTGCTAATTCTTTTTGAATTTCACGATCTGCTTTTGAGTCTCATCTCGGCAAGAGCACTTTAAGAAACACAATTCTTTTCGCATTAAAAACATCGTAAATAAATTCAAAAATATACTTAATCAGACTCCAAACAATAAAGGCGAAAATTCCTAAACCGATTATCAAAAGCCCTTGCTGAGCATAGCCCAAAGCTTGGTCTCAAATATCTTGCAATCATCACACAAAATCATCTGCATGTGTTGTTCAAGTACTATCTAGGCCTACACCGTGTTCTTCGCCATCTATTTTTCAAATTCCATCAGGTAAGGTTTCACCTGGTTCTGAACTACCATGATCAGGCTCTGGTTCTTTTACGTATTCCTCGAAAAGAATGAAGGTCTTTATCTGCGCTGGCCCTCAAAAAAGATCTAGACATTCTCATTTCTTTTCTCAAAAAGCCTCTCTTGTTAATCAAGAAAGATCATATGCTAATTCTGGCGATTTTTCTAACGCCTGCTGAATGTTTCGTTTACATTGATCTAAGGTTGCCATAGACCAGTCTTCTTCTGCGCTAAAAGAGCTATTAATTGTAGCTAAAATAAGTATATAAATGTCTTGTTTACCTGTCAAAATAGTAGTTATGAAACGTGTTGCCCTCTCGACATTTTTTGAAAATAGTGACTTTTATCTCTCAGAAGCTCTTTCTGGGAAAGTTTTCGTCTATCCAACAGATACTATTTATGGAATTTGATGAATTGTTAGCCCTTCTGTTATCGAAAAAATCAGTGCATGTAAGCAACGTCCTGTCTCAAAACACTACTCAATTATTGCTCCAAATACTGACCGAGTTTTAGATCACTTCGATGTTCCAGCTAGCTTTGAAGAAGAATGGAATCTCTATGCTATGAGATACTGAGCTCTTACTCTTATTCTTCCAAAGGATCTTTGAAATACTGACGAAGAACATAAAGCTTTTCTTAGTGAGAAAAAATGGGATGAAATATCTCTTCTTCTCTCTCCTTCTGACCATATATGAGTTCGCTTTGTCGACCACCCCTTCCAAGATTTTGTCACCGCTTTGTGACAGCCATTTATTACCACATCAGTGAATATCTCGTGACAGCCTTCATTAACTGATCTTGATGAACTTCTCCCTCAACAGCATGAATTTATTGATTATATCATTGATGATTGAGTGCTTGACTCAGCTGGATCGACTATTATTCACTATTCCACGTGAGAAC
Source organism: bacterium (assembly GCA_020629735.1). Classification (GTDB taxonomy): domain Bacteria; phylum Patescibacteriota; class Gracilibacteria; order Absconditabacterales; family Absconditicoccaceae; genus JAHDCT01. Next base: position 5,714 of record JAHDCT010000049.1, read on the forward strand.
GTATTAGGTAGGTTTTCTTTACACAAGTAAAGCAACTTTTCTCTCTTTTTCTTAATCGCAATTTTTCTTCATTATCATATTGACTCATATCCTCATTCTATTGATAAGATAGACAACTTTCCTATACATAAAGTGTGAATTCTGTGTGTCAGGACAGGAATTCATGCAACATTAACAATAAAATTTCTTAGCTCTTACACAACCTGTCAACGTGTAAACTAAAAACTCATTTGTCATGAAAGAAAGACTTAAAGATCTCTTCTTGGCTTTGTGGGTGCAAAAGCTAAGAATGAAACAACTACGGGACTGTCGTCCTCGAGCAGATGATGCTTAAAAGATGAGAGAATGGTCTCTATCTCTCTATAACTCAAAATCAAATACACCTAGACCAAAGGTGTACATATGTAAATAAAAATTAAATCAACACATGATTGAATTTATCAACATTGTTGGTGTATTTCTCCTTGTGTATTTTTTCTTTAAGGAATTGATACTAAGCAAATACATTAACAAACGAATTAAATTCTATCTTACCCTTCACGAAAAACTCAAACAAGCCAGATTTGAGGAAGGTTTTAAGATAGTCTCTACAGTTACACGAAAGAAAAAAAATATAACTCGACGTAAATACTGTAGAAAGCTAAGCAAGAAACGCATGCGTGCTCTTGTCCTTGAACGGCAACAAGAACAGCAACTTGCTTGGAAATATGGAGGAAGTAGGTCTTTTAAAGAAATCTGGAGCATTCTACTGGCTTCATTTTTAACATCACTTCAAGCTCCTTTTATTACTGTTCAAACGAAAAAAACTCACTTGGTTTCTAAACTTCCAAGCTTTGAGAAAATTCGTAGCTATATTCCGACAAAAAAACAAGTGTCAGATTATTTTGGCTCGTTTTATGTTAACTTATGTGACTCTCCCTGGCGAATTTTAGGAGCATTGCGTAATGAATACAGTAAGGCAGTACAAAGCCGAAGCAGAATGCTTTATATAGGTATTAAATTATCCTTAATATTTATTATGCTTCTTCCCCAGATCTTCCTTCTTGCACAAGGACATACTGTGGAACATGCTGAGAAACATGGGTTAAATGGCTATGATATTTCTTTATTGGTGGTCTTCGCCTTTGTTGTTCTTGGACTTTTCTGTGAAAAACAATGGCATCATTTAACTACCTTTAACAAAACATGGACTGTCGCTTTAGGTGGATTTATTATGTCTATGATTTATCTTGCCTATCTTGTTAACCATGGTGATCCAATGACCTTTGGAGACGCAATTCACCATGCAAGTGGTCCAACCTATGAATTACTATGCTTTCTTCTTTTAGCGATGTGGATAGTAGAACATATTGCAAGACAAGGTGGAATAGCATGGATTTCAAAGAAAATTATTGAACGTAGTGCAACAGAAAGAGATGCGTTCAAATATATTTTCTGGGCAGTATTTATCTTATCTCCCTGGATAGATAATGTGCTGGCGCTTCTAATGGGTCTAAGTATTACTGGCTTGATTTTTGTTAAAAAAGAAAATCGAGCAAAGTACATCAGAATTGTTGCAGCCTTAATCATTGCATCAAATGCTGGTGGCGCTTTTTCTCCAACAGGAGACCCTCCACTACTCTTAGCGTGGATTGAAAACCTACTCAAAATAGAACATATGGCTAAATGGATGATAGTTCCTTCTGTCTTATTTGCTATACCAATGTACTATTACACGCTAAGAAAGATACCAGAAAAAGAGGTGAACATAGATCCATCTACATTTACTACTTACGCTAATAGTCCGAAAATGTTGTTCTGGGGAATTGCGAGTATTGCATTAGCCTTACCCCTCAGATTCACTTTCCCAATGATTCCACCTTACATTGCTTTATTGGGTTCATACGTTATTTATTGGACTATTTCTGCTGTTTTGAATAGAGGTTATAATGAACTTGTAGCCCCACGAGAAGCGATGCCCGAGTATGCTACTGAGGATCAAGTGATTGAGTATCGTACTTTGAATAAAGTACCACTCAAAAGTCATCTTGATTTCTTAAAGAGCAGTCACCACATAGATGTCGAACTATTAGTTTTCTTTCTTGGATTACTCACCTGTGTGGCAACCCTTGAAGTTAGTGGAACACTTGAGTATATCGCATCTGGAGTAGATACAAATGTTCATCCTGATTGGATACCTGCAACCTATGGAAGTTCTTCTTCCTTAGTGGATAATGTAGCAATGCAGATGATTGTTATTGGCATGTATAAACTCAAAGCTATGGGCTTAGCCTTTTGGGTAAAGACCACTTTCTACATTTGTGTAGGTGGTTGTTATCTTTTAACAGGAACAGCATCAGGGGTAGCAAGTATGGAGAGAAGTGGTATAGGAATGTGGGAATACATTAAATTGACAGCAATTCCAATTACCATTGGACTACTCTTATGTGAGTTTATCTGGTTCAGAGGGGTTTGTGAACATATCCCATTCTTTATGTTCCCATCTTAATTTTAAATTTCATACACTACAGATGTAAGTCCTCGAGGGTCGGAAATCTTCGAGGCATTCTTTAAAAACGCGACAATTAGATTATGTTTAAAAACTACTTACAATTAGCTTTAGAGGAATTTAAAATCTGGGCAATGGTTTTGAATCCTGCCTGGATTCCTCACAGCTATCAACCAATGATGAGTAAG
>JAHDCT010000050.1:0-444 GCA_020629735.1 bacterium
TTCAAAGCTCTCTTTATGTGAGAGGAGGCGTTCTTTTTCTTTTTCGTATTCCTCTTTAGTGTATTGTTGATTTTTAATACAATAAGATTGATTTTCTAAGTGCTCACAAAGGAAGCAATTGTTACATCAAATTAAATTGCTAGAAAACCAAATATTATATGAATTTCTAATAAATCTTGAGTAAAAAATGCTAGTTGACTCTAATATTCAAGCGCTTGAGTACACATCTGAAGAATTGTTTCGTACCATGTTGCTGTTGAATACCGTGTGAGAGTTTTCCTTAACATTTGCGCTATAGAAAACATCTCAGCAGTCCATAACTACCAAGGTACTTAAGTAAACATTTTTTGAATTGAGAACTTCATTTCAGAACGAGGCGTTTTCAGTGAGTCAGTACTTAGGAAGGTTTGGGCTTGGGACTTTATTGATAAATTCATGAAATTG
>JAHDCT010000050.1:454-8282 GCA_020629735.1 bacterium
TGTGGATCATAATCTTGTCAATAAGAGAGGAGTGTATCTCTCAATCAGACAAATTCTTCATACGGGACAGTATTTAAGAATCTATTGTTTTCAGGATACTTAGATACTTTTCCCTGCTTTCTATAAAGAACAAAGGTAAACCATGAAGCTATTTCCATCAGGAATCCACGAAATGTACTCTCTGTCCTTTTTGCAATAATTTTTTCATGCCAAGGGGTGAGTGAGGTCATACGTGAGTCAAAGTAGATAAAGAAGTAAATTTAGCTAGATTTTCATCACTTAAGTTTCTCTTGAAGTAGCTTGAGATCATCCCAGTTCTTATCTCTTGCTAGACCTGCTTGCATTGGCCATGTGTCTGTACTATGGATGCTAAAACGATCACCAGCACGATCTAAAATGTTTTTCAAATGAATCGGGTATTGGTCAGCCAATTGCTCATACGTCTTAATTCAGTTTGCATATAAGTGTTCTTCAATGATGGGTCAGATTCATTCTATTAGTTTAAGATCATCTCAAGGAGAAAGATCTCTAATTTCGTTTCTTGCTAGAGCCTCTTCTGAAAGAGTGCAAATACCTCAATGCAAGCATCAACATCAGTCGATACCACATCAACTTCTTGCTCAGAGAATAAGGCTAATAAGTGCGAGTGCACTAGAAAGAATAAATCATGTCCATAATGCATGACGTGAACTAGTCTCTCGTAGTCACCCGTCTGCGTATTTTAAAGCAAGCCAAGCTGTACAAAAAGAAGCAAAGAGGAGGAGGATGAACCAAAGAATTTTGTCTTTTTTATAATAGTAGGATCTTCATAGATGTCGTCACACACAGAGTCAAATCAAAAGAAGAAGGGAAGAGAGAAGTGACATAATGGGTGGGAAAGAGATAAAACACAAGAGTATTTGGTCTTAATCTAAGCTTGCAAGTTTATAAAGTCGCCTTCATAAGTCTTGTTTACTCACCGTTCATCAAAAGTCTGCTAAGGTAGTTCAAGGCTCAATAAGTCATGCGTCATCAGCCCAGTCATAGTAATTTTTAAACCATGGATCAATATCTTCAGAGAGAAATCATGTTTTCGATCTCACGAGGACCGTAAGTAATTCTTGTTTAAGAAGTTTCCCATCAGGAAGAAAGTTCCCGTTTGATCATCTTAAAAGATGGTACTTACATGAAGCTACAATCGCTTTCTGAAGATCGTTAGATTTTTCTTTAATATCAGGGAAGTCACATTCAGCATCACTGCTTTTCTCATTTAACTCCTCTAAATATCAATACCTAGCAAGAAAGGGTGTTGCAGTAGCTCTGGTTATGAGAAGATTGGACGAAAATTCTTCAAGATTTTGTGCTGATGTGTATTTTTCTTCAACAAGATATTTAAGTCGGTCAGGTAAATCGTCATCAACGAGAATATCTTCAGCCACCTTTTCTTGAGGCTCTCAGGAATGTCGTCGTCAGTTACTTTGAAAAGTTCAATACATAAATCGTAATACTCATAAGAGCAGTACAGAGAGAAGAATCGCTCACCAATGAATATTTGGACGTTTCATAGAGTATGGATATGAAAAAAGTAAATTCAGTAGCGGAAGAGAATAACTTTATTACAATAGTTAAGTGAAAAATTGAGTTATCTCCCGAGTAGATTATGGGCACATAATTAATATAGAAATATAGATATCTATCACAACTGACAAGTAGCTATGTATATAATATTGTTTTTGTAAATATTGTGTGCAGATAGATAAAAGAGAGAAAATTATAAGTTACTTTATATAATATTTGATATGCGTAGACACGTGCCTGTATTGGAACAAGAAGTATTGACATCACTTCCACATCAGACCAAAAATATATTGGATGGAACCTTAGGTCACGGGTGACATACACAGTCGATGGTAAGTTTTTGTAATGATAAAAAAGGAGAAGAGGTTCATATTGTTTGAGTAGATAGAGATATGGATATGATCAAGAAAGCGAAGGTCTTTCTATGAGAGGCCTGAGTTGATAATCAGGTAAATATTGTACAATGAAGTTACGCTGAATTTAGTAAAATCGTGCAAGAAACAGGAAAAAAGGAATTTGACTATATGTTACTTGATCTGTGAGTTAATATGGATCATTTTAAAGAGGCAGAGCGTGGGTTCAGTATAAAACTTGACGGAGATCTAGACATGCGTTTCGATAGAAGTAGTGGAGATTCAGTAAAAGAGTGGGTAGCAAAAACTCATTTTGATGAGTTATGTAGCCTTTATAATAAGTATACAGATTTTTCACAGAGTTTAATTGAGAAGGTTGCTCGTGACATGATTAAAACAAGAAAAAAAGAAGCATTTACGACAACTCAGCAAGTAAGAAAGTGGGCAAAAAGCATATGAATAAATGATAAAAGGTTAGCAGTAATATTTCAGGCGTGGAGAATACATATAAATAAGGAACTTGAAGAATTAGAGTTTTTTTTACAAAATTTTTACGACTATCTCTCTCCTTGATGAAGGTGTGCGATAATGACATATCATAGTTGAGAAGACAGAATTGTCAAACAGAGTTTTAAACAATTCGTTGATAACTGACACTGAATATTGTATAACAAAAAAGTTATCGTCCCAACCTGGAAAGAAAAAGAACGTAATAAAGCATCAAGGAGCGCAAAATTTAGAATATTCGAAAAGAAACTATAAAAACTAAATGAAAAGGAATGTTCAGCAATAGTATGAACTTCTGATTCGAGAATGGTTTTAGTGTGCTTGTTGTGTATGTCAAAAATAGTCTTGTTGCCAAGCGTGGCAAAAGAGTACCTCTTAGAAAAATTTGCTTGAAGACGCAGTCAAAAGTTTTACAGCGTGTTCAAATTTTCTGTTGTTTTTTGTTTACTTATTCTAGTTGTGTGAGTGTATGCCTACACAATTACTCAAGCTTCGACAAGCTGATATTTTCTTGAACAAGCAAAGAGTGAGTTAGAAGATTTACAGTTTGCTAAGAATGTAGAAGAAATATGAGTAATTAGAAAAAAGAAAGTACTGCGAGAAAATATGAATCTTCAATATAATGATTCTTGGTTTAACGGGCATTGAAAAAACTTTGTTGTGGTGAACACACATCCAAATGAGTATGTGTACAACGAGTAAGAAAAAAGATACAACATATAAAGAAAATGGCTATGCCATTTTTTTTATGTTGAAAAGATAATTTATGCTAGTTCTACGGAAACTCATAAATCATGAGCAAAACTAACAAGTACGTCGCGGAGAGAAATATAGTCTCTCGCCCTTGCTATCTGTCTTTTAACTTCTTTATTTCAAGGAAGCCCAGAGATGTAATTGAAAAGGTATCAGCGGAATTCTACAGGCGAGCGAAATCATTCAGTTTTAAGTTGTCAGTCAAGGAGTTGTCATATAGTGACATCAAGCTCAGAACGTGTTGCTAGAGGAAGTCAGATTGTATGATCGTACGTTTCTACATAATGTCTGAAATGATATTCAGTAGCAATGCTCAAATGAAGGTGGTTGAAAATAAGAGAAAAAACTTCCTGGTGATTCGGAGTATGAGGTGTGAGGATTCGAGGATTTCAGATCGCAGATTGGCCTATCATCATTCAATCAAGGTTTCATCTGAGGTCAACGCAATCTTGATATGACCTGAGTCATCAATTTCAGGTAACGATAGTGTTCGGAAGTTCTTTTTTAAGATTATACATAAAGTCTCGATCAACAAATCAGCTATGAGATTGCTTATACGTTCTTCAATGGACACCAATCATAGAGACATATTCACTAGCCTTAATAAGGAACTCAAATTGATCTTTTACGTCATCTGGACTTAATCAGATTCTTGTTTTAAGAGAAAAAGGGAGAGAAATCTCTTGAGAAATTTGTCTAAGTATATCAAGCGTGCGTTCCTTGTCTCTCAACATTCAGCTTCCTGCAGCACATTTCATAATCTTAGGTGATGGACATCACATATTCAGTTCAATTCATCAGAATCAATATTTTTTTTCACAATCAACAGCGCAGGAGACAAGTGTATCTCAATTACCTCCAAAAATTTGAAGAATAGTTTCAGGATCAAAATCAGAATGATGAGCGTGTCTAACAACTCAGGCGGGATTATGGTGATAACCATCTGCACTCATAAACTCTGTCCGTAGTCGTAGTTCATCTCATTGTGCCCCGTGTTGCTGAAAAACTTCCTTGCAGATAACCCTGTAGGCAAGGTTAGTTACTCAGTCCATAGGTGCTAGACAGATTTTCATATACCGGCTGGAAATAAAGAAGAAAGAAGTTGCAATGCATACTCTTGTTCAAGAAAGAGAGGAGAACTTGCGATAGTTACAAGGTCAGCAATTTCAATAAGTTGTCTCGTCTTTGAAAGACTTTTGTCGAGAAACTCTGGAGACATACTTGGTGCCCAAAAGTCTAAATCAATATCTAAGATCAGTTTTTTATGTATCTTGAGTGGAAATTCAAGAAGCTGATGTTCTGATCTAATTCGTAGATAATCACATTCAGGGTAAAGTTCCAAGAAAGGACGAATAAAGCTAGATATTTGGCACCCTTCAACTCAATAGGTATTAAGATAGTCACGATGTTCTCTTTGCTGAGCATCAATAGGTACAAGCGGTGGATTAAAATCAGAGTGCTGATCTATGTGAAGGATTTGATGTTGATGAGCATCTTTACCAATCATGAACGTACTCCAGTACCGAAACGCATGATTATGATTATCAAAGAGTGAAATAAACGTATTATTATGAGTAAATTCATATATGTGAGCGAGTCCATGTCAGTTTTCAAGGTGTCCATGTTCATTGATTTCTTGGATTCTCAATTCTCAAGAGAGGGAAATTTCCTCTAGAGACGATATTCTATTGATTGATGGTATATAAATTTGGGCTTTTCAAAGTAAGCTAACTCTTTCTTGATAGCTCAGGAGATTATTTCCTTTTCTAGCAGAAAGTTCCTGTGGAGAGTGATAGTAGCGCATGAGAAGTGAGGTAAAAAAAAATCTCAAATAAGATGAGTGATTTTTTGACAAATTATACAATAATTGATATTATATGAATGTCAATAGAGACGAGAAATGAACATCTGGGTTACTTTTTGGGGAGTCCCTCTCTCCCAGCTTTAAATAAGTTAGGCGTTATAATAAATCTATAGAAAATAAAACAAAAATAAAACCAAAAAGTGATATGATATCACAACATCAAAAACAAATCTATAGATATATAATGAATCCTAAGGAAGGTAACCCATAATAATGGGTATAGTATTTAGCGTAAATTGTGCACAAAATTTGTGCCCGCAAATAGTATTCCTGTTAAGATGACTAAAGAGGGGATATACATCTAGACATCACCATGAAAACGGTAGCGTTTTCAAACCACGAAGAAATTTCTTCTTCGTGGTTCTTTTTTTATGATCATCTTTCTTTTACTGTAAAGCAAAGAAGAAGTGAACCAAATTGATTTTACAAAGCAGAGTCCTATCATAGATCAGTATACATAACCGAAGCGAGAAGATACATAGTGTATTTTTTTTATTTCTCCTACTGAAAGTAGAATGTCATTTTATCTAAAATACCGTCCATATTCATTTGATACTTTAGTTGGACAAAAACATATAGTTGATGTATTAAAGGCTCAGATTGGTTGAAACAAACTGAATCATAATTACTTATTTTATGGTCCGAGAGGTACCTGAAAAACAAGTACTGCGAGACTATTAGCAAAAGCAGTGAACGATGAGAATTTTTTGCAAGATCAATCAAGTGAAATTGTGCAGTTAATCGATACGGGTAAAACATTAGATTATGTCGAAATAGATGCTGCTTCTCATACCTGAGTAGACAATATCCGTGAAGAAATTATCGAGAAAGCGCTTTATAGACCTACTAGTCTCAAGAAAAAAGTATATGTAATAGATGAAGTGCATATGCTAAGTAAAGGTGCTTTTAATGCACTTCTCAAGATCATGGAGGAGCCACCAGAGTATCTTATGTTTATCTTAGCAACGACAGAAATCCATAAGGTACCAGATACCATTATCTCTCGTTGCCAGGTATTTAATTTTACCCATCATTCAGTTGATGATATAGTTGCATATCTTTCTCATATTGCTGACCAAGAAAGTATTGAGTACGAAAAAGAGGGATTAACCATGATAGCAAGAATGGCTCAATGATGATTGCGCGACGCAATTAAGTATTTGGAGCAGGTAAGTATTTTAGGTAAAGTTACTGAAGCTCAGGTAGCCTCAAGCTTATGAGTTGTTTCTCAACAAGTGTTGGAAGGAATAGTAAACTTCTGCAAAGAAAAAGATTTCGAAAAAGTGATCACACAAATGTCCACTGAAGCAAATTCTGGGACTAATTTACCGAATCTATTCAAAGATTTACTGTGATATGCTGATGAACATTTTTTAGAAGACCCAGACTTTTATAGCACATTTATTGAGTTTGCAGCAAAAACTATACGCGAAATGAAAGGATCAACCTATCCTTTAGCTATCATAAAAGCACAAGCGTATAATTACTTAACTCAGAAGAGGGGGTGAACATCAGAAAAAACTGACAACGCCCAGCAGAACGTGAACAGTAGTCAAGAAAAAAGAGAAGCCAAGAAGGTAGAGGTGAAAGAGAAAAAGGCAGAAATTGTCTCAGAAGCTGAAAGCACTAAAGAACAACCTGTACCTAAGGAAGATAATACAGACACTAAAGAGAACACTCAAGAAAGAACTAAAGAAAATACATGAGAAACTGATAGCGAAAAAATAAAAGAGCAACTTATAGAAAAAGTCGATAAAAGAATGATGAAAACAATCCTAAAAAGTTATGCTATGATTGAAAAAATTGAGGACAATACAGTATATTTCATAATTATGCAGCAGCAATTTTACTCTAGCTTTTCTAAAGCTGAAAACCTAACCTATATGGCTTCATTTCTAAAAGAAATTATGGGTAAAGACGTAACGGTGGTAGCCAAATTTATGTCAAAAGAAGACGTTTTCAAAAAACAACTCCTAGCTTAGGAGTTATTTTTTTAAGAAGGCAAAGTATAGGTCGGGTAGAGTGTCTATTGAAGTAAATCAGTTGTCTGTTCAATGTAGTTACTCACTCTAGAAATAGTTCATTCTATCTCTTCCGTATCGACAATTTCAACTCATCCTTCGATTTTTTGTAAAAGACGATCGGCTCTATTAAATCACGCAAAAGCAAATTTAACGGCATCTTGATTTCAAATAAGTCTCGATTTATTAAGAAGTGTACGGGTCTGTACTCTTAATCCAGAGAGCTTACTAATAAGTTCATCTCTGTATGCTTGAGCTGCTTCTTCACTAATTTCTGGATCTTGATCTGTGTCTTCTCAATCCCCATTTCAAGTAGTTGAATTACCTGCATTTGGCTCTGTATTACTTGGATTAGTAGGAACCTGAACCGTATCACCTAGATCACCAGTGTTTGGTTCTGTTATAGTTCAGTTATTACCTTGGTCAGGCTCTACTTTTTGAGAGCCAGGAATAACTGTCGGAGGTCAAAGATCTTCTACAGGAGTAGATCAAGAATTAGAAAAGATGATCTTGAAGATAAACCAACTAAAAAGAAGCAGAAGTGGAAGTACAAGTAACTTTAATCAGAGAATAATCTTGTCTCTAAGTCAATTATCTTCATCTTCTTCATCATAATCATCGAATTCTTCATCGTCATATTCATCCTGATCAAAGTTTTCAGTAACTGAATAATCATGAGCAGGTATGTCTTGAGACACAACCATTGGTTTGTCTTCAATTCAAGCAGTTGAAGTAGCTTCTGTATACTGGCTGTCCTGTTCTACAGGTGTCTC